>CANRHA010000015.1 GCA_947630315.1 uncultured Clostridia bacterium | reverse complement strand
TTTATGCGGTCGATTATGCACGCCTGTGTGGTCGATTTGCCGCTGCCGGCGGTGCCGGTTACAAGTATCATTCCGTGATCCATAGAGGCAAGCTCGATGACCTGCTCGGGAATGTGCATGGTGTGATAATCGGGAATATTAAACGCAACTACCCTTACTACCGCCGCAAGTGAGCCGCGCTGGCGGTAGGCGTTTACCCTGAACCTCGCAAGGTCTCTCACGGCGAAGGAAAAGTCGTCGTCGCCGGTCTCCATATATCTCGTCATATCCCGCCCGGCCGCAACATACAGGCTTCGTATAAGTCGCTCGGTCTCCTGCGGGAAGATCTTCTCCTCGCTGACCGCGCCTATTTTTCCCTGGATTTTACAGCTAACGGTTCCTCCGGCGACAATAAACAGGTCGGAGGCTTCTTTCTCTACGGCGTAGCGCAGATAATCAAGTATTTCCATCTAATTTATTCCTCAGCTTTCTTTACCGGTCCATACCTTTATGCTCGTGTCCGGCTTCCAATCGGCAGTATAAACGGCCTGCCACCGCGTGATCCGGTAATCGGCGCCGTCCTCGGGCAAGCCGTCAAAAACGATCTCGACGGCCAAAACCTGCGTGTCCGATATCTTGCAGGTATAGCTTGCGGCGCTGCCGTTAAACTCAACGCCGTCGGGCCGCTCGCCCGCTCTTATCCGAGAAAGTATCTCCTCGGCCTCGACGTCTGCGGCGTAGTATTCTTTTACCGCGTCGGCGGATTTATCTCTGAGCCGCTGCTCGGCAAGGACCGTAGACAGCGAGAGCATAGCAAAAACGGTCAGGCAGAGCACGGCGAAGATCACCAAAAGCGAACTTCCGCCCACAGCCGGCGGGGAAAAGCGGCGTTTTTCATCGCTCATATCAGTCCGCCTCCTTCTGCCATGCCGCGTCGATCTCAAATAATATCTCGCCGCTGCTGCATTCATCTACCGTAATATGTACAGCTCCGAGCATATCGGTGCCGAGATCTGCGGGGGCCGCGCTAAGGCAATATGTCCTGCCGTCCTCCGAAGTTACCTGCCAATCGTCAAGATAACCTATTTCGAGCGATACCGCGGCGCCGTCATATTTTCCGCCGAGGGCTTTTGCCGCCGCCGCAAGGACTTCCTCCTCGCCGCCGCCGGTTTTCCCCTCGTTCTTTATTACCTCCGCAACGCTTTGCGCCTTTACCGCGGCCATATCCTTAGCCGCGCCGGTCTCCGAGGTCATATCCGACCAGACGAAAACCCTCAGACACAAAACCGCCGCGAGGGCAAAAACCAATACCATTACCGCCTGTTCCATGAGCGCGAGCGGGGTTTTGCTTCTCATTCGCTCTCCCCCTCTCCGCGCAAGGAAAGCGTAAGCTCGGTAAGCTTTCCCTCGCTGTCGGTAAGGCTCAGATCCAAAAGGCCGCCGTCAAGGCTCATATCAAGCTTTTCGGCCCTTAAAATCTCCTCGCCGTCTTCGGGGCGGCAGTCGGTGCTCGCCGCGGTGAAGATCTCCCTCAGCCAGCCGTCATAGCAGTAAACGCGGGTCAGGTAGGTCCTCTCGCCTATCTTTTCGGATATGCAGAGCGTATCGACGTCGCCGAGCTTTGAAACGCTTATGTCCGCGCCCGAGTTCGCCTGTCTTACCTTTGTCGCGACATACTGTATTCCGGTGCGCCCGCCGAACGATTCATGATCGCGTTCGGTGAGTCTGCGGTAGGCGTCGGCGCCTGTCAGCAGAACCGAAAGTATACACGCCGCAAAAACGCCGAACAAAACAAGCGCAATAAGCCCGTCTATCTGGTGCTTTGGTTTAGTGTGACGCATTCTGCTGTCCTCCTGCCTGTGATCTCTCTAAAACCGTGAAGTCGGGCATCAGATTAGAGGCAAAAGCCCTATAATCGACGTAGTAGCGGCTTTCGTCGATCTGCAGGCCGTATTTTTCCTTCATGTACTCAACCGTCGGCGGGTATACCCCTTCCGAGGCATAACAGGCGGCGGCCGTTCTTCTTATTGATTCCTCAAGCTGGCGCTTGCCCTCGTCTCCGCTGCTGTTGCGAATATTAGAAAGCCCCGTGAAAAAGCAGAGCAGAGCCGCAACTATCACGAGCGGCATGAGCATACCTCTTAAAAGCCCGAGTATTCTGTTTCCGGTGCGTTTTTTCATGTCGTCACCCTATTGCGGTCATTATATTCATCAGCGGAAGCATTACCGCCAGAAGAATTATTCCTACAAGCACCGACGTTACCATCACCAGCGCCGGCTCGACCCTTGCGACCGATTCTTCAAGGGCTATGTCGCTCTCCTCCGAGAGCCGCCTTGCTATCTGTTCCATCGCGGTGTCGCCGGTGCCGCTGCGCATACCGAGCTCTAAAATGCGGCATTCCGCGCTCGGGAGCGCCCCGGAGGCCTTCATAGCCGCCGAGAGCGATTCGCCGTTGTTGATCCTCGTCTTGCAGTCGTCGCACCTTGCCTTCGCGGCGGGAACGTTCTCCAAAAGCGAGCCTGCAAGCGAGAGGGCTTCTTCGATCGGCAGACCGCTGCTCAGGCCCATCGAGAGCGACTGTGCAAAGCAAGCGGTGTTTATTTTTCTCGATACGCCCTTGTCACCCATTTTTCTGCGCCAGAAGCCGGTGAGTTTTTCTCTGAAGGCCGGCACCGCCGCAAACAGCACGAGCAGCAGCACCACCGCGCCCAATATCACGCACAAAACCGGCATGGCGGCGTCAAGGGCCTGGCCGAGCGACAAAAGTCCGCCGGCTATGCCCGTGAGGCTTGTTCCGAGGTAGGAATAAACCTCGTTGAAAACGGGAAGCACCTTTATAAGTAATACCGCTATTACAGCGAGCATGATTATAAGCAAAATTGACGGATAGAGCAGCGCCGCCTTTATCTGATGGTCGAGCCGCGCCCTGTCTTCGTAATACCGCGCAAGAGCCGTGAGCGCCTCTTCGGTGCGCCCCGATTGTTCTCCTACGTCCAGCAGTCCGCAAACGTAATCAGGGAACCTGCCGGTCTCCTTTACAGCTTCCGCAAGAGAAACGCCGTTATCGGCGCTGTTTGCAAGCTGTGTAAGCAATTCGCGCTGTCCGGCGTCATTTTCTTCCTCTGCTAAAAGCGCGAGACCGTCCCCCACTCCCACTCCGGAATGGATCAAAAGAGACAGTCCCAGACAAAACGCGCTTATTTCGCCGTTTGACAGCAATCCTTTGGCCATTGTTATTCCTCCATTGTCTTTGTCTGCTATTACCTTTTGCAGGAGGACCCGAAGACCCTCCTGCATTGGTTAATCAATAAATATATTTGTCAACATAGCTGCTGTTGTTAATAATGTCCATCGCGGCGTCGCTCTTATTTCCCGTCGACGCGAACGTCGGGTCCATTCTCTGCCATGTTGAGCCGTCGAAGTAGATGGCGCTTTCTATCCAGCCGTCTTCCTCGGTCCAAACGCTTATCCAAGCGTGGTAGTCGGTGTCGACATATCCGATGACCAGCTTACACGGTATGCCCTGACTTCTGAGCATTCCGGTCATCAGGCCGGCGTAGTCGAAGCAAATTCCCTTGCCCTCGTCAAGAACATCGTCTAAAACAGGCAGATAGCCCGACTGAACATTTGCGGCCTTGTTGTAATCGTAGGAGATATTGTCGACAACGTAATCATAAATTGCCTTAACTTTATCAAGCGTTTCGGTGATCCCTCCGCAGAGTTTAGACGCCTTAGCGATTGCGTTCGGCGCCGACTCAAAATCAACATACTGATTTGAGCGGAGGAAGGGGGCGAACTCGTCGTTTAAAGATACGCTTATGTCGGTCGTGAGGACCTGAGCATAGGACGAGCCTTTGACGTTTTCGTAGATGCCTATCGAGTAGCTGCCGTTGCCGTCGGTAAGCGGCAGGGCCGCCCATACTCCCGGAACGATATCGTACTGATACTGAGTAGCCGGGCCGTTTACAAGCACCTTAAGCCTTGATGATGTTGACGCCAAAAACTTTACCATAACGTAGCCGTCGTCCGAGTTTGAGTAATCTATAACGGCGTCGTCGGTGCGCATCTCGTCGATTCCTGGCGCGCTTACCGGCTCGTATGAAGGCGCTGCCGGAGGGGCGTCGGACTTTGCAACTTCCGTTTCGTCCTCAATTTCCTCCTCGGGCGGCTCTGTCTTCGGAGCCTCGGTAGTTGTGGCTTTAGTTGTCGTTGCCTCTGTAGTCGTTGTGGCCTCGGTGGTGGTGGCGGCCGTAGTTGTAACGGTCGTCGCCTCGGTGGTGGCTTCTGTCGTCGCTTCGGTGGTGGGTTCAGCGGTAGTCTCCGGCGCGGCGGTAGTTACCGGTTCCGAGGTCTCGGGTGCGGCGGGGGCCTCAGCCCGAGAAGTCTCGGGCTCTGAGGTTCCTGCCGGGGTGGTCTGAGATACAGGGCTTTGGGTGGTCTGTGACGGTCTTGTTTCGGAACCGTCAACGCTGATATTCACCTGGGAGCAGGCGGTCAGCGATAAAACTGCCGCTGCGATTATCAATACAAATTTCAATCTGTTCTGCACTGAAAATACCCCTTAAATTTTAATGTGAATCTTAGTCAGCGCCGTTTTTGCGCTTTTTGGTCTCGCGCGAATCCTGAATGAGGATAACCGCGATAACCGCGATTCCGATCGCCGAGAGGATCATTATAGTCATCCAGATCATTGTGTGGCTGTTGTCGCCTGTTGCGGGAAGCGCTCTGAGCGGCACGCCGAGGTCGGGAATATCGACCAAAGGAGTCTCGTTATCGGAAATGTTTACAAGCGGGATGTCGTTATCGGGAATTTCCTCGTAGGGGATATCCGGCGGCGGAGGATTATCCGGCGGTGGCGGGTTATCCGGCGGCGGAGGATTATCCGGCGGTGGCGGATTGTCCGGCGGAGGCGGGTTATCCGGCGGAGGCGGATTATCCGGCGGCGGAGGATTATCCGGCGGCGGAGGAGTTGTCGTGAAGTTACGGATAACGAATCCTGTCTCGGCCGTACCGCTTACCTGCGGCGTCCATCCCGAAATAACGCTCTCGGTTACTGTATAGATTATTCTGTGTCCGTCCTCGGCGTAAACGTCAAGGTCGGTGAAGAGCGTCGACCAGTTGGTAAGTGCGCTAAGTACTGCGGTGTCTCCGGTCGGGAGTCCGTCGGCGTAGAGGTTTACGGTGATCTGCGCGCCTATCGGGGCATCCGATCTGAGGCCGTCGACGTACCATTCCTTAACAACGGATATGTCTCTGAGCTCTTCATAAATGTTGGTGATCTCGATCTGGGCCTGGTTGTTGGCTTCAACGGTTACATTTCCGCTGCCAACTGCGGTCCATCTGAATCCTGTTATAGAGGCGTTGCTCTCGGTCACTGTGTAAACGCCGGGTACAAGGTCGCTGAGGGTTGCCGTGCCGTTGCCGGTTACGGTAACTTCCGCGGTGTAGCCGTCGGGTCCGGTTACGGTGAAGGTGTATTCCTTCTCTGCCGCAGCTTCGCCGCCGCCGCTTACAGATTTAGTGATGAGCAGGCTTCCGGTCTCGGGTTTGAGCTTCTTGTTCTCTACATCGAATCCGGCTTCGGTCCTCTTGGAATCGAACTCATAGCCCTCGATGGGATCTTCTTCGATGGTGTACTCGTACTTGTTGCCCGAGAGATCGTGAGTCGGGAGATTGCTAAATTCCTTAGTCCAGTTCGTACCGCTGAGAGTGAAGGATTCAACAGGATCCTTAACGGTCATCTGGTATTTGCCGTTGGTCACAGCAACAGTTCTGTAGAGAGTGAAGTTAGCCTCGGGAAGCTCCGCAGTTGCCGCGTCTATCGGGTTGCCGTCTTCGTCGAGCCATGTCTTGTTGACCCTGATGCTCGTGACGTCTCTTGTGTTGGTGATAGTAACGGTTCCGTCAACGCCCGTATCATAAGCGGCGGTCCAGCCGGTCTTGGCAACTTCCTTAACGGTGTAGTTGATAAGCTCGTCGTCGGCGTCATACTTATCGAGATTGTCGAACTTGTGAGTCCAGCCGGTCTCGCTGTTGAGTGTGACCGGATCGCCTACCTTCTCGCCGTTGGCGTAAAGCTCAACGGTGATCGACGCGTTCTCGGGTATATCGCTATCGCCTACTCCGTTGGTGTCGTCGACCCATCTCTTAGTGACCTCGACCGATGTGCCTTCCTTGCGGTTGGTGATGGTGTATTCTCCGCCTTCGGTCGTTTCGGAGATGTTCTTGATCCAGTGCTCTAACGAGCTGCCCTCAGCCGCGACCTCATTAACGGTATACTCGTAGGCTTTTCCGTGATCGTCGTATACGTCGAGATCTTCAAACGTTGCGGTCCACTTATCATCGGCGGTGACTGTCTCGGTCTTGTATACTTCGCCGTTTCTGAGAAGCTGTACAGTGATTGATTCGGGCATGCCTTCGGTGATCACATCGCCGTTGGCGTTGGTCCAAACCTTCGTGACCTTGATCTCGGTCTTCTCATCGTTGACGCGCTTGTTGGTGAAGACGTATTTGCCGTTCTCATATGTAGGCTTGCCGTCTACAAGCTCCCAACCTGTTTCGGGAACTTCCTCCTCAACGGTGTAAACTATCTCTTTGCCGTCGGCGTCATACTTTTCAAGGTCCTTAAATGTGTATTCCCAACCGTTGTCATCGTTAAGCTCTTCCGAATCATTCTTAACTCCGTTGGCCAGGAGATTTACGGTAATGCTATCCGGATACTCGTCATCGCCTTCAACGGGAGTATCATCGGCGTTTACCCAGACCTTTCTAACACTGATCTCGGTTACGTTGGTCTTGTTGTCTACGGTGAAGCCGTTGGCGTTTTCGGTGACGGTTGCGAACCACTTGTCGGTTACATCGTCCACAGTTCCGTCGTCATTGTTGACCTTAACGGCGATTTCCTTGACGGAGTAGGTTACGGTTTTGCCGCCCTCGGTTGCAGGAAGATCAGTAAATGTAACGGAAGTATTTTCTGCGGTAAGCTCTACGGTCTTGCCGGTCGTAACCTCTGCGCCCTCGCCAACCTTCTTATAAAGCTCAACGGTGACGGTGGTGTTTGCGGGCCATTCAGCGCTGTCGCTCCAGGTCTTGTTTACGGTGACGTCGGTAACTTTCCTCGTGTTGGTGATGGTGTAGTTGCCGTTCGTGCCGGTAGGAGCGCTTGCGGTCCAATCGGGATCGCCAGCAACTTCCTCGAACGAGTAGGCAATAAGCTCGCCCGCGTCAGTGTACATCGGCAGATCGGTAAATTCTGCATGCCAGGTGTTGCCGGCATTAAGATCTATATTGCCATTAACTACGGTCGCGGTGCCGCTGCCGACCTTCTGCATCAGCTTTACGATGACAGAGGTGGGATGATCGGTTGTAGCGACAACTACACCGTTCTTGCTGTACTTCCATTCCTTGGTTATCGAAACCTTGGTGGTCCTTCTGGTGTTGGTGAAGACATAGCTGTTGCCGTCTACTACATAGCTTGAATCCCAAGCGTTGATTGCACTTTCATGCCTTACGCCATTTCCATCGGTATAAATTACCGACTTTTCAACTACGCTGTATTTAATAGCATCGCCGTCTTCGGTCTTTGCAGGAAGATCCTTGAACGAATCTTCGGTGGTTCCGGCGCTAAGAGTTAATTCCTTGCCGGGAACAGGCGTTGCATCGGCTTCGCCAATCGTCTGATTCAGCGCAAACGTTACGGTTACGCCCTCAGGCCAATTGCCTTCAATTCCGCTCCAAACCTTTGAAACGTTAATTTCGGTCAGCTCGGTGTACTTGTTCGTGATGGTCACATTCATGACAGCGCCGGCAGTTACAGTAGCCTCGCCTTCGCCGGTAACTTCAAGCTTGTAGCCTTCAAGTTTTGCACTCTCACTGTCCTCGGTGATGGTGTATGTGCCGGGAACGAGGCCGCTAAGAGTTTCGGTGCCTGCGCCTGTTACGGTGACATCCTTATCAATATAATAGGATTTTCCTTCCGCGCCTGCAGGGCCGGTAACCTTGAACTTGAATGTCTTGGCGGCCGCTTTGTCGTCATCGCCCTCAATAGCCTTTGTGATGGACAGGCTGCCAAGAACCTGAGTATTGGTTATTGTGAAGCCTTTAGCAGAGTTGCCTGTAACTACTGAGTTCCAGCCGGAAACAGCAGCCTCTTCAACGCTGTAGAGAATGAACTTGCCATCTAAGGTATATTCGGGAAGTGATCCAGATGTCCAGCTCTGATGGTCGGCATTGAGGGTATAGGTGGTGCCCACAAGTTCTTTAGCGCCATATATGGAATTATTCTCGGCGTCTACGCCGGTCTTAACCTGCTGGTACAGATTGAACTTAACTTCAGCACCATCAGGCCAATCTAAGTCTGTCGAAGCGCCGTTAGCATCAACGACCCATTCCTTGTCGACTTCGATTTCCTTATATCTTCTCTCGTTGATGATGGTGAAGCCGTCAGCCATATTGCCGGTACGCTCGCCAACCGTCCAACCGTGGAAGTCTTCTGTTACCTTCTTGACGCTGATTTCCTTAACGGTGTAATTGATCTCGTTGTCGTCCGCGTCGTATTTAGGAAGGTTTTCAAATTTCGCCGTATGATTCGGGGTTGACGCATCGATCGTATCTGTTCTTATTTCCGTATCGCCGTTGTAAACGCCTACGGTAACTACAACGCCTTCGGGCCAAGCGGCACTGGTGCCGTTGTCGATCCATTCCTTAGTTACGGAGACAGAGGTGTCAACTCTCTTGTTGGTGATGGTGAAGACGTTATTTACTTCGTCAACCTTTTCAAGTGTCCAACCTTTTACAGGCGTCTTTTCACCTTCATTTTCGGTATAAACCGATACCTCTTTTACGGAGTATTTGTAATCTTTCTTATCCTCGTCTAACTTCGGAAGGCCTGAAACAGTCGTACTCCATTCGGGAGACTCAAGAGTGATTACATCACCGTAAGGCTTCTTATTCCCCTTGGAATCAATCTGATAAATCCGAACATCAACCTTCAAGTTTTGATTGACCGCTAATGTATCAGACCATTTCTTTTCAATGGTAATGCTTGTTGTTTCTTCATCGGGCTTGGTATACGAGTTGGTTACGGTAACCGTTGCCGTCTTATTGATCTCTACCTCCACGTCTCCGGTGCCGGTGCATTTAAACTCATATCCCTCAACACTCGCATCTGCAAGATCTTCGGTTACGGTGTACTTGCCGGGAACGAGGTTGTGGAGAACCGCAGGATTACCAACGGTTGCTGTAACTTTATAGGTCTTTACCTCTTCCGAATCTATAGGACCGATAACAGTGAACTTGAACACCTTTTTGGAAAGATCGATTGTCTCTCCCTCGGGAACCTTGACAACCTTTTCAATCTCAAGGCTTCCCAGTTTCCTGGTGTTGGTGATGGTATAAATGCCGGTTACTTCATCAAGCACAGCGGTACCGAGTACCCAGCCTTCAATATTTTCCTCACTAACGGAAATGCTGTAATTATACGCTGTTCCGTTGCTCTTGTATTTAGGCAGATTTTTAAATGTATCTTTCCAACTGTTTGCTGCATTTAATTTAACTGTCGTGCCATTTTTTTCTGCATTGTCACTGACAAGTGTAGCAGTTATTTCGGCTCCGGTGGGAGGAGTGCCCTTCTTATCTTCCTTGGAGTCGTCCTCCCAAACCTTCTTAACAGTCAGGCTGGTCAGCGCGTCGTACTTGTTGGTAAAAGCTACTTCAACATTAGGCGTGCTGTCCGCATTGACGTTAACAGTGACAGATTTTCCATCTCTATTCAATGTGCCACCTGTAACAGTCAGCGTATGCTTGAAGTTTACAACATCTCCACCATTCTCGGTGATGGTGTAATCACCGGGAACAAGGTTGGGCAGAGTTTTTACTTCATCATTTTTAAGTGTAAAGGTTTCGCTATAGCCATTAGGACTGGTTACGGTGAAGGAGAATGCTCTGCCGTTGCTATCATTAAGGGCATTGTAATCCGCATCGCCGATAACAGCCTTTTTGATAGTCAGGCTGCCCTTCTTATCTTCCTTGGTGTTGGTGATTTTGAAACCTTCATCCATGTTGCCGCCATAGGAGACTTCCCAGTCATTAGCGTACGGGGTTTCAACACGCTGGTATTTGTTATCTACTTCCTTGTACTCAACCTTTACTACTCTGACTTCCACAACGGAGTACTCGATCTTCGTTTCGTTATCAGCTTCATACTTCTGAAGATCCTCAAATAAATTTCTCCAGCTGTTTGTCCTGTTGAGCGACTTGTAGATTCCGGTTGCCGCGCCGCCTTTATAAAGCTCTACAATTACCTCAACGTTATCATCTAATGATTCGGGATCAATACCGCTCCATATCTTTTCAACAGAGATATCTCTGGTCTCGCCCCTATCATTTTTAATAACGAGCGTGCCTTCTTCAAGCGTGAAGTGATTATCTGTGTTGTCAAGGATCTTAAGCTCGCCGGTGCTGGTGAAGTAGAAGTAAACGGGCTTTTCAAGAATGACGTGTCCTTCGGGAGCGTCGACTTCATCAAGAGCATAGAGGAATACGCCCGAGATCCCATCAGAAGTCATAAGGTTTGCCTTAATACCCTCGTCATTATCTGCGTTACTCTTCATAAAGTTCCAAGTGAACGCAGCAGTGCCGTCGTCCTTGATCTTGAAGACAGTTGCAGGAAGCAAGTCCGCATTATTGTGGTTTGCAATAGGAAGTGAGTTCTTGCGAGCAGCTTCATACGCGGCCGGGTTTGTAGGTGCATTAAACTGGTACAGAACGAATACTGCACCGCCGATAGGGTCGGATGTATCGGTCTCAACCTTCCTGAGGTGAATGGTCTTGCTCGAGCCATAATAGCCGGATCTTATCGACTGGTCATCGAACGACCATTCATCTCTGACGCTGGAATTGAAGCCGCCTTCGATCCTCGCCTCGTTGTCGATAGTTACAACCGTTCCCTTGGGGGCGTCATCTTTCAGCTTATATTTATAGCTGATAATTATCTTTTTGCCGTCGGGAAGATTTGTAAATGTTATCTTATGCTCGGCTTCGGAGTAAGTCATGCTCCAGCCATAATCATTGTAATCATCAACGGATTCATAGTCGTAGTATATATCAACGTCTATGGATTTATCGTCGATCTCCAACCAATCTGATGTATAAGTGTCTATCAGAGTCAGCTTGCCTCCGCCGACAAGCTCAAGGCGATTGGGGTTGACTACAACTGTAAAGATCACACTGCCGGGATCGCTTTGCGAAATCGTAGCTGTTTTAGTAAGGGTCGAGCCATTGAATTGAACTTCTATAGGGCCGGTTGAAAGCTCATGGTCGCCGTTCCATGTTACCTTAGCGCTATTACGGACCTTTTCATCATTTTTGTTGTAAGAATCTTTGTTGTAAGAATCGGGAGGAACAAGCTCGTAGGTAAATCTGTAGTTTCTGTTGCCTCCGCGGTTACTCTGAATATAATCCTTCAGAGTCGGGTAGTCAGAATTATAGGGAACCGACACAAAGTCTTCAAACGATATCTTTGCATAATCCTTGATCTCGCCGGTGCCAGTGTATACATATGTTCCGTAGCAATCTTCGTAGTCGGAGCCATACTCCTGTCCGATTTTTACGGTAATTTTATTATCGGCAATCGTCCAGCCGTCCTCAAAGTCGTCTTCAAAGTAGATCGCATCAGCTGTGTCTATGCCGTCAAGTCCGCCGCCACCGTCCTTAAGAGTAACAGTGTACTTAATGCGGCGCAAAGCCTTGTTATTCTCCCAAACCTGTTGTCCGCTCTTTGCGAGAGAAGAGCCAAATTTCAGATGGAAATCCTGATTTCCTTCTTGGCCTTTGCCTTTTCCGCAATAAACGACAGCTTTATTTTTGAAGTAGAAGTCTGTGGAGCCGTTGTTCATATACTTGGTCATTGTCTGGCCATTGATCTGAATATTGTTTAGATCAACATCGTAAGAAAGCGTTATTTCCGGCGTGGCGTCATCGCCAAGAGCTTTGATATCACTGGGAATTTCAAAACCCTTTTTCCATGTGAGAATAAATCCGTTTTCATGGGTAAATGCTTCCGGATTATAATCTCCCATTGAACGAGTACCGACATAATTTGTGCCGTAGGAAATATCAAAGCAGTTTGTGATGTCCTTACCGTTGCACATGACCTTGATATTTTTAAATGTACCCTCCGTGCCGGGAGTTATGGTCATTCCGTTCGGCTCATACAGATAGTCGTTAATTATAATATCTGCCAAACCGGATACAGCATAATTAGTAACGTTTACATCATAATGCAGAATATGCCCCTCATTCAGTTCGGGAACATTTTTAGTAACTTTGAAACTGCTTGTTCCGCCTGAGCCGCTACCGCTTCCGGGGTATACAGTCGAATCGGTTTCGTCCTTATGATTTTCTTCATTGGGGAAGGTACCGGTTACCGTGTTTTTATAGCCGTCCTGATTGTAATCGGCCTCATTTTCCGGAAGAAGCGTCCAAAGTACGATATCAACTTCAGTAGTTGTGGAATCGGCCGGCGCAGAAAGGGTTATTGTACCGTCTTTATACGTCGCTGTGACATCACTTGAATCACCAGGATTTCCAGATTGATATCTGTTATGCGTCTCAAGCGCGCCGTTTTCACCGGTTTCAACGGTAAGGCCGGCGGGAAGGTTCTCCTGAATTGTAACTCCGTTAAGAGTTGACTTTCCGTCCTTCGATGTCATAGCGCAAACCGTAATGATCCACTTGATGTAATTTTTCCCGTCTTTTTCCTGAACCTGGCCCGCCTTTTCCAAATAGCCCTTATAGACATAATAATCGCTATTGCCGGTAAGGTCGGTTTCGCCGTCAACTTTCACGCTGGCGCTGTTTTTAACAGTTACTGAATCGGCACCATTAAAATCAACCTGTACCTCATAAGTAACATTCAAGGTTTTGCCCGGTTCAAGAATATAACCGCCATTTTTAAAGGTCATTACACCGTTGCCACTATATTCTACAATATCCTTAGGCGAAATAGACTCAGGAATAATGCTGGCGTTTTCAGGGATATCCGTGATTTCCTGAATGGTTATATCCTTACCGTTTCCAGGGTTGACGATCTCGATAGTATACTCAATCGTGCCATCAGAAGGATCATAGTTGGCATGCGACTTTTTAAGGGTAGCCTTGCCAACATATGTATTTTTAAATGAACCCTGAACATTGGCGAGGAAGTCGGCTTTATTGTCATCTTTAAGAGCGCCTTCCTTAAGAGTACCGGTAAAGGTGATATATCCGCCTGTGCCATTTCCTATCGGAGGATTTTTAAACAGGACATAGTAACAACCATCATTACCTTTAACAACGGTTACAGTACCGTCGGTAAGTCCCTCAATTTTTTCAAGATCAGAGCCGAGCTTAAGATAAGCGTAAGTACCATCAACGCAATATTCCGGAGCAAATCCAAGACTCTCCAGCTCCGCTTTCGTCGCCGTGCGAAGGTCATGCTGGGCGTCGTCATCATAGAATTTGACAGTTATCTCATACTGGTGACCTTCGTAAAAGCTGCCTACTACAACGCCGTTCTGAACAACAGTCTCCTTGGTTGTCAAATCAACAACGGTAACATTTGTAATCATTCCGTCTCCGTTTTTGAAAATACCGCTGCCTATATCCGGCGTGTTGTTGTCATCAAGTGACATCATAGAAACGCCGTAGTCCTCGCCGTCTGAGTCGCCTTCCGTCTCGGGGGCGGTCGTCGTGGCAGGGAGAGACTCTGTGGGCGTGCCTTCCGTCTCGGAAGCAACAGTTTCCGCCGGGTCCGTCGTTGGCAATCCTTCGGAATCGCCTTCTCCTTCCTGCGCTGATTGAGTATCGGGGCTGTCCGATACTTCGTCGGGAATGCTCTCACCGACGGACGAGGTTGAAACCGTATTGCCGGTTCCGGTCTCGTAGAGCGCGAATACGGAACTGCTCATGGTGCTCATGAGTAAGCAGAGCGTCAGCAGAACCGATAGCATTCTTTTGAGCCTTGTTTTCATCGTGTTACCTTCCTTTCGCGTGAATCAAATTATACATTATTTTACTGATTTTTTCTCGGCCTGTCGCCGATATGCCATCCCCGTCAGGGCGTGATCATCCCTCAGGGTAGATTTACTCACGTTCAGTATATCACCTTTATATATAAATTTCAAGTGTTTTTATTCATTAAAAATAATTTTTGTTGATTTTGCCAAATATTTCACCATGTTATCAATCATGCTTCGCATTTTTCGTGTATTTTTTCACCGTTTTTTCTCTATGATTTTTTTACAGACCCGGCGGATTTGGAGCAATATCCGGCTTAAAAAGGGCATTTTTGCCATATTGACCGATTTCAATATTTCGGCTGATTTATTCTGCTGTCACATTATATGCAAAAATTTTGCCTCCGTTATTTTGCCTAAAAATCGTGGTCTTGCCGGGCGGAGTGCGCGGGCCGGGCGCCTCTTCCGCGGGCTTGCGCGGTCATGGGATGGCGGCCCTGCCTCTGCCGCGGGGCGCCGCTTGCCGTTACCTTGCCGCGGGGCTTCTGCGCCTAACGCAGTTGCGGCAGAGCCAAGGCCCCGGGCGAAGCCCGCCCCGCGCGAAGCGCGGGGCCAGCGGCAGCGAAGCTGCCGCTGCGGCGGCCCGGAGGGCCGCCGGGGCTTCGCCCAGGGTCTTGGCAGAAAACAGAGGTCAGAAAGCGAAGCGTTATTTCTTGCCGCTCGCTCAACGGCTACGCCGTTGTGCCACTTGACCGGAAGTTAGCGATGAAACAAGTCCGCCCGCACCGGCTTGCTCATTTGCTTTTGTCTTTTCGCAAACCCGGTAAAAGCTTTTCTGATTTCTGTCTTCTGACTTCTGTCTTCTATTCGCACCCCTCCCCCCCGGCCTGCGCAGGAGGTCGAGGCAAAGCAGAACCCCCTCCCCTCGAGGGGAGGGGGCAGGGGGTGGGGTGATTCAAATAGCATGAGAAAATTTCCGCAAGGA
>CANRHA010000014.1 GCA_947630315.1 uncultured Clostridia bacterium | reverse complement strand
TCTCGTAGGCGTTCTGCTCAACGGTGTGGCTGTGTCCGTCGATGACGGCGGCCACGGTTGCAAGCTCCGCCTCGTCAAGCCCCTCCAAAAGCGTCTGAGATGTCACATGCGCCGCAACGGGGTTGTCTCCGAGGTGGGTAACGAGCAGTATCGCGTCAACGCTGTCCTTAAGCTCGGCGATCTCGCTCTTAGCTGTGGCTATTTCGTCTTCAAAGCTTACGCCCTCAAGTTTAGAGGGGTTGGTAGATGTAGCGGTAGACGAAGTTGTAAGTCCGACTATTCCGAGCTTATATCCCGCGACCTCAACTACCGTATGGCAGTCAAGAAGCGGTTCGCCGTCCTTTAAAGTGTTGGCCGAAAGTATCGGGAACTCGGCGTTTGCGGCGTTTGTCAGAAGCGCCTCGGCGCCGTAGTCAAATTCGTGGTTTCCCGCGGCCATGGCGTCGTAGCCCGCCGCGTTCATAACTTCAATGACATGCTTACCAGAGTCGACGGTAGCAAAGCTCTGGCCCTGCGTTGCGTCTCCGGCGTCGACAAGTATTGAATTTGAGGTGGAAGCCGCGATCCCCACTATCTGGGGCAGACCTATAACCCCGTTGTCGGGAAGCTCGGCGACTACGCCGTGAATGTCGTTCGTCGCATATACCGTTATGGTCGCAGGCTCGCGAGCCTCGGGTTCTTCCGGCTCGGCGCCCTGATCGTCAGCCGCAGGCGCGGCCGTCTCAGTCTCCTCGTTGGTGACGTTTGCAGTTCCGGTGTCGCCGCAGCCAAAGAGACTGAGCGCAAGGGTAAAGCAGAGAATCACTGCCAACAGTTTGAATAATTTGTTTGTCAAAATAATTGCCTTCTTTTCATAGATTTTTTTTAATTGCAAGGATGTTTTTACCGTCCTTGTATTCATAGGTTATGCTGTCCATCGACTTTTTCACCATGAATATGCCCAGCCCGCCTATTTCCCGATCGTCAGCCGAGAGGGTTATATCGGGATCTTTCTTTTTAAGCGGGTCATACGGCACGCCTCCGTCGATGAAGGTTATTACGACCGCGAGGGGCGGCTCGGTAACTTCAACTCTTACCGTTGCGGGGCCTACCTCGGGGTTGTATGCGTATCTTGCAATATTGCCGAAAAGTTCGTCTATAGCTATATCGATCTGCATCTGCGCCTTAATGGGGCAGCCGCAGGCTTCAAGCTCGGCGTCAACAAATTCCGTGACCGCAGGAATGTTTTCTATAGTCGCGGTAATGGTAAGCTCCTTCATTTGTATCTCTCCGTTTCTACCGCTTCGGCGGCGTCAGTTCATAACAAAGCTGAGCGGAGAAACGCTGTCGGTAACTATCTCGCACTCATATGTGCCGCTCTTGTCGCCGGCGGCGCTTATAGCAATTCGGCATACCCATTCGCCGTCCTCAAAACCTCCGGCGTGAATTAGGTATGAATCGCTCTTTGGGTCAAGCTCCATCGGCCCGCCTATCTGATCTCCTACCCTGAACTCCATTCCGTCGGCTCTTAAAGTCTGGCCGGGTAAAATATCCGCGGCGCTGTCCTCGGGCACATATACCGAGGAATTTTCGCCGTCGAAAACCGCGGCCCCGCGAACGGTAGTTTCAAGCTTGCCCATCGCTCCCCAAACTATAACGCCTATGAGAAAGATCACGACCGAAAGCAGCACCATCCACATTCCCGGCGTTGCGACCTTAATATAATCGTTGAGCTGTTCGGGCGAGGAAACGCGGTCGAGGCTCTTTTTTCTGAAAATCGAATTTTGCTCAGCCATAGCTTTCACCCTTTAAAAAGTTTTTTTAATGACAAGACTTACTTTATGGAATTTTACGCCTACTATGACCTCGTCGGCCAAAGACGCCACTATCGACTTTTCAAGCTCATCCCATTCTTCCCTTGCGGCCGAGGATTCCGGCGCTCCGCTGAGGCCGTCTCTTAACGCCGCCAAGGACCACATTTTATCGTACCCGTAGGTCATAACGTCGTCATACATATAATCGGCGTAGTAACCGCTGTACTTTGACGAAGCGTCATAGGACATAAGGCAGTATTCAAAAATGCCGGCGAGTTTGCCCATAAAGCCCTTGTGGGCCTCGTTTTTGCCGCTTGAGGATATCTTCAAAAGCTCGTCGCGGCGGTCGAAATCAACGGTGCAGTCGGCCTCAAGAACAAGGCTTGCGTCGTTTTTTCCGCCCTCTACCCAAAAGCTTCCGCTGAAGTCGCCTACAAGAATTTTTACAAGCCCCATCATCTCCTCGGCCAAAAGCCTGAGTCTGAGGGCGTTTTTGTGCTCCATCTCCTGATAGACGGCGTAGCGTTCGGCCTCGTTTACGGCCTCGGCGATGCCGGTGCCGTCGTTTTTAACCGAAATAATGTTAGTTTTCATCTGCCCCTCCGTTACTCTATGGTGAGTATCTCGTTGAAGCCGGTGATCTCAAATATCTCCGCTATGGTCTCGTTCACGTTTACGACCTTCATCGAGCCCTGGCGGTTCATAACCTTCTGGGCCGCGAGCAGAACTCTGAGTCCTGCCGAAGACATATACGCGAGGTCTTTGAGGTCGAGGACAAGCTCCTCGATGCCGTTTACCGAGGTTTTAAGCTCAGCTTCAAGCTGAGGCGCGGTGCCGGTGTCGAGTCTGCCCTCCAAAGCTACAGTGAGTTTTTTTCCTTCAAGATTCTTTGTGATTGTCATATTACCGTTTCCTTTCTGATTTTATATTGTAATGAATGAATTATTACCTTTAAGCATTAAGCGTCGAGCCTCTGGCGTTCGACCAGTTCGGCGAATTTTCCGCCGAGGGCTATAAGCTCGTCATATGTTCCGTCTTCAACTATATGTCCGCCTTCAAGGAATATTATCCTGTCGCACTGTTTTATAGTTGAAAGTCGGTGAGCAATGACTATTCTCGTGCATTTTAACTTGTCGAGGGCTTCCGAGACCTTTTTCTGCGTAAGGTTATCGAGCGCCGACGTCGCCTCGTCGAGCATAAGTATTCTCGGCTTAGGCGCAACCGCCCTCGCTATCATCAGCCTCTGCCGCTGTCCGCCCGAAATTCCTCCCGAGCCTTCGGAAATTATCGTATACATTCCCATCGGCATCGCCCTGATGTCGTCGGCTATGTCGGCAAGCTCCGCCGCCTCCCAGGCCTCGTCCATAGTAAGCTGAGGCGCCGAGATCGTTATATTCGAGAATATATCTCCGGTAAACAGCTTTCCGTTTTGCATTACCACGCCGATCTTTCTGCGCAGCGATTTGAGGTCGAGGGTCGATATATCCCTGCCGTCGTAGTAGATCGCGCCGCGCTGAGGAGTTTCAAACCCGAGCAGCAGTCTCATCAGCGTCGATTTTCCGCAGCCCGTAGCGCCTACTATCGCAACATACTGGCCGGGAGTGATCTTTAAAGAAAGGTTGTCAAGAACGTTGGGCATGTTCTCGTTATAGCGGAAGGTCACGTTGTTTACTTCAATTCCGCCGGCAAGCCTTGTTACGACCTGCTTGCCCTCCGATACCTCCGGCACGGCGTCAAGTATAGGCTTTACCATGTCGAGGATAGGCTTTATATTTGCGACCGAAAGGGCGATACCGGCAAGAGAACTGAACGCGCCGGACACCATTCCGTAGGCGGTATTGAAGGAGTAGTAATCGGCGACGGAAATTCCGCTTTTTACCGACGCGTAGTACATCACTATCACGCCTATCGAGGATATCGCCATCGAAATAACCGAGTTGAATTTAATGTACGCCGGGGGGTTATACTGAATTTTTGATTCGCGCGCGTGCTCTGCCGCCCACTTTGCAAATACCCTCTTTTCGGCTCCGGCGAGCTTTATCTTCTGTATTCCCGAGATCATCGCGTAGCTTAAGCCGCTCTGTTTTGCGCCCAGCTCCATCGACATCTTTGAATATTTCATCTGCATTATCGTGGAGGCAAACGAAAACGCGACGGTGACGGTTATTATTATAAGCGCGGGGGGCGACGAGCGCCGGGGCGTATATGAAGATCTGCCCGACATAGACGAGCGAGAATACCGAGGTAAGACCCGTAGACATAAGCATCGACACGAGCATATTGCACAGTGAGCTTATATACTGCGCGCGGCTTGAAAGTTCGCCCGAGCTGTATTCCTTAAAGAAGCTCGGCGGAAGGCTCATGACCCTCATCATCGTCGCCGACTGGACATATATCGACATCTTCGTGTTCATTCTTGCGGTCAGAAGGTCTCTTGCGCCGCCTAAAATGAGCTGCGAGACGCTGACGCATATCAGGAATATTGCGACCGAGGTGAGAAGCCGTATGCTGCCGACGTCAATGACGGTTGAAAAGATGAAGTTCTGAAGCTTCGGGGTCATAAGTCCTACTGCCGTTGCAACAAGCGCGGACAGCGCGAACAGTATAAGGTCCGCCGCCGAAAGCGTCGACAGAACATATTTCATCAGATCGGGTATCGAGAGCTTTTTAAGCGGGAAGGGCTTGTAAAACGCGACCGCGTTTACTTCAAAATCGCCCTCGTTTTTTTGGTTCACCTTTACCCTTTTGCCGGTTGCGCCGTCAATATAGCAGTACCCGCTGAGTCTGCCGGGTATCATCGCAACGGTTGCGCCGTCGGATTTTCTGGTGACGAGGTAGGGGCCTACGGCGTCCTTATACCAGCCCTTTTCAAGCTTAACGGTGCGTCTCATAATCCCGTGGGGCCGCAAAAGGTATTCAAGCTGTTCGTTGAAGTCCTTAACGGTCTCGGGAACCTCCAGGGTCTTTACGCGGTAGTATCTTAAGATCCCGTCCACGGCGCTCTTTGAAAGCTTATCGCCGCCCGAGAAGTCCTTGCCGCCCTCGGTGAGCTTGTAATTATATCCGCCCTCGCGCATCATTATGTCTTCATGCAGCTGCGCGTCCTTTGCGGCGAGGATAACTTCAAAGTCCTCTATTGAGTTATCCCACATCTTTATGTTGTTCGCTATGGTATCTTCAAATAAAATTATATCCTGATCAACAACGGCGAGCGAGCCGGTAAAGACCGAGCGGTCTATTTCGCTCATCTGCTTGCCGTCAAAGAGTATCTCTCCGCTCCAGGGGTGATACAGCCCCGAAATAAGCTTTGAAAGGGTGGATTTTCCGCAGCCCGAGGCTCCTACAAACGCCACGCGCGCCGGGCTTTAAGCTCAGGTTGAAGTCCTCTATAAGCGGATCGGAGAGCTTTGAATACCCGAATGTAACATGCTTCATCTCCACCGCGCCGGAGAGCTTGTCGTACTCTTTGTTTTCGTCGACGGTCTCGTTTTCATAGTTTACGTCGGTCGGGTACTGCATAACGTCTTCGACGCGCTCCATCTGGGTCCTCATTTCCTGAAGCGTCTGCCCCGCCGAGATAAGCGTCATCGCCGGGCCGGAGAAGGACCCCAAGAACCCCTGAAACGCCATGACCATACCTACGGTGAATTTGCCTTCTATCGTCAGCCACACGCCGAGTATTAAAACGAGTATGCCCGATACCTGAGATACGAGCGAGGGTATCATTCCGAGGTACTGGTTGAGTCTAGCAAACTTTACGCTCTGAGCGTTCACCCCCGCCTGATATCCTGCCCAGCGCTCAAAGTAGCCGTTTTCCGCGCCCGAGGCTTTTATCGTCTCTATCATCTCTATGCCGGCGACCGTCGCCGCGGCGAGCATTCCCGAGTCGCGCATCTGGACCCTTGTCAGGTTTATTCTCTTTTTTGAGATTATCCTCGACATAAACAGGTTTACAAATATCGAGGCTATGCCGACGAGCGTAAGTATCCAGCTGTATCTTATCATCACGACAAGATAGAACACCATCATTATCGCCTGCAAAACGAGCGGCGCAAAGGTGTTTACAAGGCTGTTAGCTATGCTTGCATTCGTGAACTGCCGCTGCTGAATGTCTCCCGCCATTCTCTGCGAGAAGAACTCCATCGGCATTCTCAGGACCTTCCACATATACGAGCTTGAGCCGTATATCTCCATCTTGCCGTTTATCTTTAACGACATCGACGCCTGTATTACAAGAACTATCATCTGCACGGCGGTCATCAGCGAAAGCATTATAATAAACGGCATGAACCATTCGGGATTTTCGTGGGTCAAAAGCCTGTCGAGGAATATTCTTGAAAACGCGGGGTTTATAATTCCTATAAGCGAGGATATAAGGGTGGTAAAGACCGTAAAGGCTATCGCCGCGCCGGCGCCCTTTAACCTGCTCTTTGCAAAATCTATAACGCTCTTTTGTTTTCCTCCGGGTTCAAAGTTCTCCCCCGGCTCAAACATCATGCATATCCCGGTGAACGAGTTGTCAAAGGTCTCCATCGACACCGAATAGCTGCCCTTTGCGGGATCGTTGAGGTAAGCCTTATTGCCCTTAAAGCCGTCAAGGACTACAAAGTGGTTGAAGTTCCAGTGGATTATGCAGGGGAACTTTCCGTCGGTCCTGAGTTCCTCAGGCTCGTAGCGGTAGCCCTTTGCGATAAGCCCGTAGCTTCGGGCGGCTTTAAGGATATTTCTTGCGTTCGAGCCGTCGCGGGAAACGCCGCAGTCGGACCTGACCTGCTCGAGCGGTATCCACTTTCCGAAATAGGCGAGTATCATCGTCAGCGAGGCCGCCCCGCATTCCAGAGCTTCGAGCTGCATTACTACGGGGACCTTTGCGACGCCCTTTCGGATAGGGCTTTTAATTTTGTTTTTGTCGGATCTCACTTCGATTTTACCCACCCTTACACTTTTTTATATCGGTTTAATTATACCACACTTGCCTCAGTAATGCTTTGTCATCTGCGCTGTGTTTGCGCCGTAACATACAGAACAAAAGCCGTCGAAAAGCAGGGTTTATTTTCAACCTGCGCTGTAAAACCTTCGCAGACGACATTTCAGAGCATGAAATTATATGTTATAATTACAGTGTACGATTTAAAGTTCAAAATCATTAAAGGAGAAATTTTATGGATATAGAATACCTTTTGCTTCTTCAAAGGTTCAGGGAGGCCACCGGCGGAGTCTTAGACGGTTTTATGGAGCTTGTCACAAAGCTCGGCGAGGCTTCAATAGTAACGCTTCTTGTCGCCGCGGTTTACTGGTGCATCGACAAGCACGAGGGAATATACCTTATGCTCACCTTCTACTACAACCGCGTTATAAACGGCTTTTTAAAGATAACCGCCTGCGTGTACCGCCCATGGATACGCGACGCAAGGGTAACGCCTGTGCCGGGGGCGATGGCCGACGCCACGGGCTACTCCTTCCCGAGCGGACATTCGGCGAACGCTTCAAGCTTTTTCGGCGGCCTTGCCATGAAAAAGAGCAGGAACAAAATTTTTAAGGCCGTCATGATAGTTTTGGTGCTTCTTATAGGATTTTCGCGCAACTACCTCGGCGTACATACGCCTCAGGACGTAATAGTTTCCATTGTCCTTGCGGCGGCGCTTTTGTTTGCGTTCCGCGCCCTTCTTGATTGGGTCGATAAAAACCCCGGCAAGGATTGGATACTTCTTATAGGCGGCATCGTACTCTGCGCGCTGCTTATAGTTTACGCTTCGCTTAAGTCTTATCCTGTCGATTACAACGCCGCCGGCGAAATGATAGTAGACCCCAAAAAGATGTCGGTAGACGCCTTCAAAAACGCCGGAATGGGCCTCGGATTCATTGTGGGCTGGTTCCTCGAGCGCAGGTTTATCCGCTTTGAATCGGAAGGCAAGCTGTATATAAGGATCATAAGATACGTCGTCTGCGCGGGGATATATCTCCTCTTAAAGGAAAACGCCGCCCCGCTGATCTCCGATCTGATACCCGGCGGCGCGGGCAAAGCCTGCGAGCAGTTTGCGCTTATTCTTTATATAACCGCCGGCGCCCCGCTGATAATAAATCTTATAAACAAGCTCGGCGAGACGGCGAGATCAAAGAAAAACTAAGGCGATATTCTCCGGGAGGCCCCGGGCAAAAAGGGAGGCGAGAAAATGCCGTCGTACACAATAGCCATCTTCGACGACGACAGGGATTTTGTGCGCACAATGTCAAGACAGTGCGCCGAGGTTATGGAAAACCTCAAGACCCCTTACGTTCTTAAAACTTACTTCTGTGAGGAGGAAATTTTAAGATATGTAGCTCAGGGCGGAAAAATCGATCTTCTGTTTTTGGATATCCGCCTCGGGCGAAAGAGCGGCCTCGACCTCGCAAGGATATTAAAAGAGCGCGGCGAGGGCATCGCGGTCGTCCTGATGTCGGTAGACAGCGGCTTTCTTTTGGCGGGCTATTCCGTTCAGCCGATATACTTCCTGCTAAAGCCGATCGACCCCGTTGAGCTTGAAAAGGCCGTAAAGATAGACCTCAAGCGCCGCATATGGGCGATGAACATATTCATAAAATGCGACCGCAAGCAGATACCCGTGCCGGTCGACAGCATTCAGTACATAGAGGTGATAGACCACCTCACGACGGTTCACACCCGCGGCCGCGACTATGTTTCAAGGACCACCTTCACCGAGCTTATCGACGACCTGCCTCAGTCCTGCTTTGCAAGGTGCCACAACTCCTTCGCGGTGAACCTTGCGAGGGTAGCTCATTTTTCCCGCGCTCAGGGCGTCGTCCTCGACTGCCGGGTAACGCTTCCCATCGGCAGAAAGTACTTCGACAGCTTCCGCAAGAGCTTCATAGAATTTATAAATACATACTAAAAATAACCCCCGGCTCCTTTTTTCGGAACCGGGGGCTTGAATTTTTTAATATCAGTTCTTCTTGCCGGGAAGATCGCCGTCAAGCTTGAGCTGCTGGTATACGGCGTAGATGAACAGGCAGGGCAGGATAAGGCCGAGAAGAAGGTTGATGACGTCGCCTATGCTTCTGGTCTCAACGCCGTTGAATACGGTGGTGGCGAGCATAGTGAAGACAGAGATCCTGTAGACGAGCTGGAGTTTGTCGTGCTTTAAGGAAAATACCGAAAGGCAGATGTCGACAACGCAGCATACCAGGCCGATAACTATGCTTATCCAGGTGAGCGGGGTGATGTCTATCTCGGCGGTTTCCTCAACAAGCGCGGAAAGTCCGGGAAGGGCGGCGTAGCTGATGATCGCAAGAATGCTTGTGATAACGCCGAGGATCGCCAGTACAAGGTGAATGATCGACATTACCTTTAAAAATTTTGTGATAGGTTTCTTTTCCATTTTACATTTCTCCTTACATATGTAAAAAATTTATGTGATACCCTCTCGCGGGGAATATCCGATCAGTTGCCGTTTTCGGTTTCTTCTCTTATTATAGACGAATACATGCATCTGCCGTCGCACTTAAGAGCGGCGGGAAAATCAAGGCGCACAAAAAACCGACAGGACCTGCATACGTCGGTTCTTTTTGCGTCGGGCACCGGCTCGAAAAGTTCGCAGGCCTCGTTGCCCGAAAAATACGACGTTCCGCCGTTCACCTGTTCAAGATTAAGGTCGTTAAGTTCCGTCATGGTTTTGCACCTCCGTCATTAAATATAAGATCCGATTTTCGGTTCTTGGCTCAGCTGCCCGATTTTCCGAGGAGACAGCTTCCGCTGGCGTGGTCGTAGTTCAGGCAGAGGTTGCAGACCGCCTTGGAAATGCTGCCGTTTTCACATATGTGACACCTCTCGGTGCAGCGCTTGCGGCATATCGCGCAGGTCCAATCCTCGCAGGTGCTGTAATATGAATATATATCCTCGGCGTATGTCTCCGTTCCACCAGACACACCGCTCAGCTCGTCGTCATTGAGAATACCGTTCGCCATATTGCAGCCCCCTTTTTACATTTTGAATATTTTTGTTCTAAAACAATTATACCATAAAATATCCCGCGTGCCGTGTCGTTTACGCCGCTTTTATGTTGCCCACGATGCATTGGAAAATTTATACATCTGCCTCAAAAATTTTTGCTGCAATCCGCGGCATGAAACCTTGCGCAGACAACACGTTCCGACAACGGTTTATATGCTATAATGAAAGATATGATTTTTACAAATAAACGTATTCAATGGTGATATAAATGCAGAAGATCAAGGACGGCTTTACCGTTAAAATGTTCCGCCGCCTGTGGACCCCGGCGATACTTTCGTCGTTAGGCTGGGCGCTCAGCGACATGGCCGACGCGGTTGTTGTAGGCCAGAAGCTCGGCTCGGTCGGGCTTGCGGCTATAGGGCTTATTCTGCCCGTATATATGATCAACTGCATGTTCGCCCACGGCCTCGGGCTGGGCGGGTCGGTGCGGTATTCCCGGCTTTTGGGCGAGGGAAAGAGGGAGGAAGCCGAAAAAAGCTTCGGCGGAATTTTCTGGCTCGCGCTGATCTTAAGCGTTCTGACCGCCGTTCTCGGGAACATATTCATCGGCGGGCTTTTAAGACTTTTGGGCACCGTTCCCGCGGACGGCGAGCTTTACACCGCCACAAAGGATTATTTAAGGATACTTATTTCGGCCACCCCGCTGTTTTATATGTCTAACATATTCAACTACTATCTCCGCAACAACGAGAGTCAGAAGCTTGCGGGAGTCGGCTCGATCGTCGGAAACATCTGCGACATAGGCTTTAACGTTATATTGGTGATCTTTGCGGGAATGGGCACCGCCGGCGCGGCGCTTTCAACGCTGATCGGCCAGGTAATAGCAATAGCCATCTACCTGCCGGGGTTCTTCAAGAAAAACAGCCCTCTGCGCTTCACGCTTATTTCAATAAAACCCATGGCCGAGGCGGCTTTCTCGATGAGAGCGGGCTTTGCAACTTCGGTGCAGTACCTCTACCAGATGATCTTTTTCCTCATCTGCAACAACATGCTGATACGTCTCGGCGGCGAAACGGCCGTTGCGGTTTTCGACGTTATCCAGAACACCTCCTACCTTATACTGTATCTGTTTGAGGGCACCTGCCGGGCGATGCAGCCGGTTTTGTCGACATATCAGGGCGAACACAACTCAAAGGGCAAGCGCAGCGTGCTGAATTTGGGACTTTCAAGCGGGCTTTTGATAGGCGGAGCGCTGATAGCCTTTGTGGAGATATCCCCGCGCGGAATGTGCCTGCTTTTCGGCATAGCCGGTTCCCCCTCCGAGGCGCTTGCGTTTACCGCTTTGAGGATATACGGGATCGCGGCGCTGTTTGCCGGGCTTAATATCCTGATATGCGGATATTTCCAGGCGTGCGAGAACGAAAAGCCCTCCTTTGTCCTCGAAACGCTTCGCGGGGCGGTGCTGCTTATCCCGCTCACGTTTGCATGCCGCAGCTTCGGGCTTAAATACTTCCGGCTGCTGTTTCTTCTGACCGAGGCCTGTTCGCTTCTGATATTCGGCCTGAGCTGTATAGGCGGCAGATACAAAAAAGCCGAGCTCGACCCCGAGAGGATATATCAGAAGACGGTTTTAAGCACCTCTAACGACATCATGGACGTTAGCCGCGAGCTTGAGGAATTTTGCGAGCGCTGGGGCGCCGATACAAAACAAAGCCTTTTGGTGACGATGACCGTTGAGGAGATAGGCATGGCGGTGCTCAACCGGGGCTTCAGCGGCAGGACCGACGGGTATATACAGATAACCGCGATAATGTTTGAAAACGGCATTCTGGAGCTTCACATGCGCGACGACGCTACCTCGTTCAACCCGTTCGGCATGAGCAGCCAAAAGGCGAGCGCCGACAGCGATTTCGACATGGACAGCATGGGCGTTTTGGTCATAAAAAAGCGCGCCAAGGAGTTTTTCTACCGCCGCTATCAGGGCTTCAATTCGCTTATAATCAGGATATGATCCAAACTATAATTATATAATATACGGAGGAACGGCTGATGAAGATCGTATACTTCGGAAGCGACGTCTTTTTGTCCTGCTTTGAATATTTCCTTAAAAACCACGAGATCCTCGCGCTATATACATATCACAACGACGAGGACTACTTTACGGAGTATTCAATAAAAAAAGAGGCGGAACGGCACGGCATACCCGTTTACTATGAGCCGATAACGCCCGAAAGGATAGAAAAGTACTTTAAAGAGGAAGGCTGCGAACTTATATTCGTCGCCGAATACAACAGAATTATCCCCATCCCCGAGGGGCTGGCGGAGTTTAAGGGCATGAACGTTCACAGCTCACTTTTGCCGGTCGGGCGTAGCTATTATCCGATAGAATCGGCGTTCACCCTCGGGCTGAAATCTTCGGGGGTGACGGTCCATAAGCTCGCCCCGAGGCTTGACGGCGGCGAAATAATAGATCAGCGCGAAATAGAGATCACCCCCGAGACCGACAGCGTGGACATGTATATAAAATGCGCGGAAAACGCGCTTACAATGGTAAAAGAGATATTCTCCGATTTTGACGGATATTGGAAGAACGCGTCAAAGCAGGGCGAAAAGCTCCCCTACTGGAAGCGCCCCGACGTAAGTCTGATGACCCTTTCACACGATATGACCCGCAAAGAGGCCCTTGAAATATTCGGAAAGTATAACGGAATGACAATAGCGCCGATCGGCGGCAGGGAATACTATGTAAACGGGATATCCCCCGGCAGCGCAAAACTTGACTGCGACGTAAGGTCCCTCTCGCCCGACAGGCTTTTATACAGATTGAGCGACGGACATTTAAGACTTCACATACTCCCGACGGAGGTGCCAAGATGAAAAAAACCGGAAAATTCAGACTTCAGCCAAAGCTTCTTCTCGGCCTTGTAACAATGGCGGCGGTCCTTGCCGTTGCGCTTATACCCGCCATAACCGGGCTGTACCGAATGAGAATGGAGGAATACTACCAGAACCTCGCCTTCAACCTCGCCTCGGCCGCTGCGGAATATATCGACGGCGACAGCATTCAGAACTACTACCTTACCGGCGAAAAGGACGCCTACTATGACGAGGTCCAGAGCTACCTTTTAAACCTCAAGAAAAACATAGGGCCGAAATACTTCTACGTTGTCGTTCCCGAGGACGACGCGATGGTCTATATCTGGGACGTCGGCCTTCCGGGAGACGAGGGCGTATGTGAGCTCGGCGATTCAGACGCCTACTACGGCGACGGCGACGAACTTATGCATAAGGCTTTTGCCGCAAACGCAGAGCATACTATACTTGTCACCGAAAACGAGGAGTACGGATATCTCGCCTCGGCGTATGTGGCAATACTTGACAGCAGCGGGAACCCCGCCGCCCTTGCAAGCGTAGACATCTCGATGGACGTGATAAACGCGCAGATACGCCAGCTGATGCTGCTCACCCTTTTGGTTACGCTCGCGGTGCTGGCGGTGTCGGTGTTCGCGTATTACTACTATGTAAGGCGGATCTTAATAAGGCCGATCAAAAAGCTTCACAGCGCGGCCACGGGGCTTGTTGAGGACAATGTAGAGCACCTAAGCGAATTTAATCTTGAAATAAAGACCGGCGACGAGCTTGAAGATCTTTCCGACTCGATGAACTACATGGTAAGCGAACTTGACGAATACATAAAGAATCTGAGCCGCGTCACCGCCGAAAAGGAGCGCATAGGCGCCGAGCTTGACGTTGCAAGGCACATTCAGGCTTCCATGCTGCCGTGCATCTTCCCGGCATTCCCCGAGCTGCCTGAAATAGATATCTTCGCCTCGATGAACCCGGCTAAGGAGGTCGGCGGCGACTTCTACGACTTCTTCATGGTCGACAAGAGCCACCTTGCAATAGTAATGGCGGACGTTTCGGGAAAGGGCGTACCGGCGGCGCTGTTCATGGTAATAGGCAAGACCCTGATAAAGGATCACACCGAGCCGGGCGAAGACCTCGGAGCGGTGTTCAGCGAGGTAAACAACATGCTCTGCTCGTCCAACTCCGAGGGGCTGTTCATAACCGCATTCGAGGGCGTTCTTGACCTCATAACCGGCGAGTTCAGATATGTGAACGCCGGCCACGAAATGCCGTTTATAGCCCACGCCGGCGAGCCGTTCAAGCCGTATAAGATAAAGCCGGGCTTTGTCCTTGCGGGAATGGAGGACATGCGCTACAAATCGGGCAGCATGATGCTTCAGCCGGGCGACAAGGTGTTCCAGTACACCGACGGCGTCACCGAGGCCACGAACGCCAACAGCGAGCTTTACGGAATGGAGCGGCTTGAAAAGGCCTTAAGCGAAAACACCTCGCGCTCGCCGCGTGAGATCATTGAAGCCGTAAAGGCCGACGTCGACGCCTTTGTCGGCGAGGCGGAACAGTTTGACGATCTGACAATGCTTGCGCTTTCGTATAAGGAAAAAATGAATGAAGAATAAAATCAGGGGGCTGCCCCCTTCAATGAGAAAACAGACCCCTGACACAAAGCCGCCAGCTTCCATGTTGGCGGCTCTTACATTTTGCGGCGGTTGCCGTGGCCCCGGGCGAAGCCCGCCTTTGTATGTCGGATACGCCGCGTGCCTGCAGCTTGCGCACCGCTTAGGAAGGCTGTCCGCCTTGCTGATAAATTCCGGGCAGTTGTCCACAGGACAGGAAAACTCATGTTTGGTGAAGCCCCTTTCCATAAGCTCCTCTGCGGTATCCTCCACAATATTAAGCCCTCCGGCGGCCTGCTCTATATCCTTATCCCTTATGTCTGCCATAATAGACCCTCCTGTCTTATTTTCCGTATTGAAATCAGCCGTTAAGCTCCTTTTCAAGCTCGGGTATCGGCGTAATGCATTTAAATTCCCTGCCGCATTCCTTGCCAGCCTGATCGAAAGCCCTTCTCGCCTTCTGGTAGTAGCCCTTTTTGAAGAACAGGCACTTTGAAAGGTCTGGCCCCATATATTCTCCGAGCATCTCCGCTACGGCTCTGCACCCGCCGAGGCAGTATCTGCTGAACTTGCAGACCGAGCATATCGGGTTTTCGAGGACCTTCGACACCGGCATAAGTATGCTGTCAAGGTAGGGGCCCTCCTGTAAGAGGGGCTGAACGCCGTTTTTGATATTCCCGAGGTCTACACCGTACTTTGCAAAATAGCCCGACATCTGGTTGCAGGGCGCGACCTGCCCCTCGGAGGATATAGCCATAGAGCCTCTTGCGCCCTCGCAGGTCGGCCTTCTCATGTCCTTTTCGTAGTCGCCCGAATAATCTACCGGCACGAACCTGTACGCCGAGCCCCTGGGGTAGTAATCGGCAAACATCCAGAGAACTATATCGGAGTTGAGGCCGGTTTTTGCGTAGCGGGTAAGAATGTCTATGCAGATGTTGTAGTATTCCTCAACGTCAAGACAGGCGTCGGGGGCGTTTTCCTTCCACCTCGGCGACTCTGAGGTCCTTATCACGCGTATCCAATTTACGCCCTTTTCGCCCATCAGCTTAACTGTGTCAAAGAGGGTGTCAAGGTTGTACTTGTGTATGCATATCTGCACGCCGGTCTTCATGCCCTCCTCGACGCAGAGGTCTATAGC
>CANRHA010000013.1 GCA_947630315.1 uncultured Clostridia bacterium | reverse complement strand
GTTTTTCGATGATTTTACCTTTGATTGCGGTCACAGCCGTCGCGCTGACGGGGAGCAGCAAAAAGCCGAGGGGTTAATATCGGGATTGTGCGACAAATGTAGTGCATGTATAAAAATGCTCTTGCAAGGCAAACCTTGTGGGAGCATTTTTGGGTGTTGTTGCAAGCGTTAAAACAAGGTGGGCGCGGGCGGCGGTTGTACAGCGTGTCTCTAATAGAGTACTTCTGTTTTCTGAAATCTGTTCTCTGTCTTCTATTCGCTCCGCCCGCGCCGATTCACCCCTCTCCCTCCCGACTTGCGCAGAAACCCATGGTTTCGCTGCGCCCCCTCCCCTCGAGGGGAGGGGGTTAGGGGTGGGGGATTCAAATAGCATGAGAAAATTTCCACAAGGAAATTTACGAATACCTTTTTATGGTGGGATAGCCGCTGGCTGGGTTGCTTTACTATGAAGGGCGCACAATAAACTGGTTCATTTAAAATAGCATGAGCGGCTTTGCCGCGAATACCTTTTCATCGATGGTGACATGATGTCGCCATAAGTATGGATTATATCCCATCGGCTCAAAATAGCATTCGCGGCCCCGCCGCGAATACCTTTTCATCATTTGGGCGGCTCGCGAGTGGGAATTATATATGGTGTTAGCACAACTTAAAATAATTTGACCGCCGCGAATCCCTTTCTTAAATGTCGGCGCATGTGATCCCCATTTTCCTCCTCAAGTTGTTTCACCATCAAACATCTTTCACGCCGCAAACGCCTTTTCACAGTCGGCTGTCTCGTGGGCGGCAACCTTATTCACGCATTCAATTTGTTCCCCCTCACACCTCTTTCCCCTCGAAAACCTTTATCGCTATCCTCCACGCGACGGCGAACGCCGCCACGAATACCGCCGAGGCGATAAGCGCTACGCTTGCCGGGATAAGCCCCACGTTCTGTACAATGTCGCATTCGCCGTCAAAGAACAGCGACGAGCCGACACCCGCAAAAACTCCCATGACTACTCCCGATATCATGTGCACGATCCTTGCCTTTTCGACGCCGAATTTAAAGTTGAATATGTTTACTATCCCTGCCCACATTCCCGAGAACGCTATTACCGCGCACATCGTTGCAAGGTATCCGATATCGGTGGTGAAGCCGCGGATAAAGCCGTTTATTACAAATAATACCGCGGTGAGTATCAGCATGATTATATTGACCGTCGCCGTGAGAATGTATTTTACGGATACTATCTGCGAGCGCTTATAAGGCAGGCACATGCTGTATTTAAGCCAGTTTTCCTTTTCATCTACCGAGGCTACGGTGGTTCCCGAGGCGAAGGAGACCAGTATTGCCGGGAACCCCATCATCATGATATTTCCGCTGCCGATAACGCATACGGTAAATATCGCGATAAGTACAAAGTATATCCTGAAATATTCCCAAAAGACATACCATTCCTTTAAAATAAGACCTTTCATATTCTTTCCTCTTTTCTTACCATGAATATAAACAGCTGCTCTATATCCGCGGGATCGCTTTCAAGACCTGCCGGAACCGCCTCGCGCCTTACTATCGCCTCGGCGCCGTAGGGGGTTATTTTTTTGCCGATCACATACCTATCCGGCAGAGCTTCTATTTCGCTGACTTTTCCGCGCACTATCCTGTAACTGTCTCTTAAAACGTCCTTTTCCTCGCAGAGCATCAGCCTGCCCTTGTGCAAAAATGCAATGTAGTCGCAGAGCTTTTCAAGGTCGCTCACGATGTGAGATGAGATAAATATCGAATGTTCCTCGTCGCGGGTGAAGTTCATGAATATATCTACCACCTCGTCTCTTACGACCGGGTCGAGGCCGCTTGTCGGCTCGTCCAAAAGTAAAAGCTTCGGGTGATGCGAAAGCGCAACGGCTATGCCGAGCTTCATTTTCATTCCCTTTGAAAACTCCTTGAACCTCTTGTCCTTAGGAACGCTCAGCCTTTCAAGATAATCGTTAAATACCTCGCTATCCCAGTTGTCAAAGGTTAGCTTCATGACCTTTTCAAGCTTTTGAGGCGTGAACATTCCGGGTATTCCTATCTCGTCCGGAACAACCCCTATATCGTTTTTTGCAAGGGTTATCTCGCTGCCGCTGCGGCCTAAAACGGTTATTTCTCCGCCGTCGCGCTTTACCGCATCCAAAATAAGCTTTATCGTCGTTGATTTTCCCGCGCCGTTTTCGCCTACAAGCCCCATTATGCACCCCGTCGGCAGCACAAGGTTTATGCCGTCGAGGGAGAAGTCCTTATAATTTTTTGTAAGATTTCTGATCTCAAGTGCGTTTGTCATCGTCCGTCCTCCCAAAGGTTATCAAACATTTCGTATACTTCCTTTTTACTCAGCCCGCATTCCGCCGCGAGCCGCATTATCTCCTCAATATGCGCCTCCATCTGCCTTAAGCTGTCCTCTCTTATAAGCTCTACGTTTTTCGGCGCAACAAAACAGCCCTTTGCCGCAACTGTATATATAAACCCGTCGCGTTCAAGCTCTTCATAAGCCCGCTTTGTGGTTATAACGCTTATTCTGAGGTCCTTTGCAAGCTGCCTTATCGAGGGCAGAGCCTCGTCCTCTTTAAGCTCGCAGCTTATTATCTGAGCTCTTATCTGAGAGTAGATCTGGTCGTATATCGGGGTCCCCTTTTTGTTGTCAATAATTATATCCACGTTTTTTCCTTTCTTCATCAGCTGATCAACTGTGTATTTACAGTATATACAGTAATCACAGTTTTGTCAATAGGTTTTTAAAATTTTTTTATTGACACCGCCGAGGCTGGTGCTATAATAGTTGTTAGGTATTAGATATTAGATATTAGAGCTCTATGATGTTACCTTTGGCGAAAAAAATAAAAATGGAAACGACTTGGACTTAACGTTCCTTAAAAGATGTATTATTAAACATATCGCAGCGCCGGGTGCGCGCGGTATTGTCAGGAGGTACAAGATGCCCGAAATAAGACAGAGGATCATCAGCTGCCCCAAGGGGCATTACTATGACGCAAATAAATATGCAAGCTGCCCGGTTTGCAGCGGGGCGGTATTTTCCGAGGCCGACGATCCCTTTGCTTCGGTCGGAGATATAAAGGACATGACTGTGGAGGATTCGGCTCAGATGCCGGAGATGATGCCGATAGCCGAGGACGGCAACGCGACCGTCGCGATGGACGCCCCGGCGAGGATATACGGCGGCGAAAATCCGCCTTGCGTGGGCTGGGTAGTAATTATAACCGGCCATGAGCGCGGCAAGGATTTCAGGCTCCACAACGGCTACAACTACATAGGCCGCAGGGTGGGGGATATAATCATAAAAGACCCCGCTATATCGGCCGAGAACGATTCGAGCATTTCATACGCATGGCAGACCAAAAAGTACTATGTTTCTCACGAGTACGGAAAGAACATGGTGTTTTTAAACGGCAGGCCGGTAAGCGGTCAGGGCGCAGAGCTTAAAGATCACGATATAATAACTGTTGGAACTACAAAGCTGATGTTTATAGGCTTCTGCGGAGAAAAATTTTCTTGGGAGGACGAAAATGCCTGAAATTATTTTAAACGCTAATATATCCGGCGCCGGCTCGTATATCCTTCCGTTTTTGCTGATCGGCATTCTTGCGGCGTTGGCGGTGTTCTTTGCGGTAAGAAGCTTTACGCTTACATATAAATACAAGAGTTCGGGCGGCAGCTCAAAAAGCCGGGGCGGTAGCGTTTTAAGTTTCGGAGTCGGAAAGGTCCATGAGCAGGGCCGCAGGCGGTATCAGCAGGACTCCTTCGGAGTTTCGGATATGGCGCTTGTGAACGACAAGGGACTTTTGGCCATAGTCGCCGACGGCATGGGCGGGCTTGACGACAGCGGAAAGATAAGCTCGCTCGCGGTTGAGAGAATACTTGACGGCTTCGCCATATACAACGGCAGCGCGACTCAGGAACAGCTTTTGGTGATGCTTGCACAGGGCGCGGTCGAAGACATAAACGGCTTTTTGGGCGAGGAAAACTTCAGAAAAAGCGGCTCCACCCTCATAATGGCCTACATTAAAAACTCATACCTCAGCTTTCTTTCGATCGGCGACAGCAGGGTGTGTCTGTTAAGAGACGGCGTGCTTTACCGCCTGAACCGCGAGCACATCTTTAAAAACGAGCTTGCCCTCAGGGCCGTAAACGGCAGGATACCCCTTGCCGACGCCTATACCGACAAGAACGCCGCAGGTCTTACAAGCTACATAGGAATGGGCAATATTCAGAAGATGGATATACCGTCGTCGCCGATAAGGGTTTACCCCGGCGACAGGGTCGCGGTTATGACCGACGGCATATATAACAGCCTGAGCGACGCGGAGATATCTGCGGCGATAAGCGGCGACGCCGAAACCGCCGCGCAGTATCTAAAAGACGCCGTAGAGGCAAAGGCGCTGGCGAATCAGGACAACTACACCTGCGTTGTCATTGAATGCCGGTGATGGGCAGGGTATGCCCGCGAAAGGAGTAAACAGCAAGTGACAAGCTATTCAAGCTATACCGATATAGGCGGCAGGCCCTGCAACGAGGATTCCGTAAGGATAAAGGACCTCGGCTCGGACAGGGTGTGCGTTATTCTTGCCGACGGCCTCGGCGGCCACGGCGGCGGAGACGTCGCCTCTAAAATTGCGGTGGATACCGTAAGCTCGGGCTGGAACGCAAACACCACCCCCGCCGAGCTTACAGACCTCGCCCTCAAGGTGCACCGCCGGGTTTTGGAGCTTCAGACCCCCGCGTGCCAGATGAAATCCACCCTTGCGGTGCTTTCGGTCGACAGTGGCAGAATGGATTACGCGTATGTCGGGGATTCGAGGATATATCACTTTTACAACGGCAAGCTTATCTTCCAGACCAAGGACCACAGCGCCTCGCAGATAGCGGTAATGCTCGGTCAGATAACCCCCGATCAGATACGCTTTCATGAGGACAGGAGCAGGATATTCCGCGCGATAGGTCAGGACGGCGAGCTTTCGATCGACGCCGACGAGGAGATTTTGGAGCCGGGAAAACATGCGTTTTTGCTCTGCTCCGACGGATTCTGGGAATATGTCTACGAAAACGAGATGGAGCGCGAGCTTAAGGCCGCGTCCTCGCCCGAGGACTGGATAGCAAAGATGAGAAAGATCCACGCCTCGAGGGTGCCCAAAGACAACGACAACAACACCGCTGCGGCGGTATGGACCGAGATAGCCTAATAAAGTCTATGACCTCCGCAACACGGCGGAGAGATCATATATAAAGCCCGACGGCGCCCGGCGTCATAAATATTTTTGCAAAGTATGGAACGTGAGAGAAGTCAGAATAGCAATATACTGACGCCGGGCCGGCCCGAGGCATGATTTTTGCGATACTTATGAAGGGGGAAATTGTAAGATGGCGCTTTGCCCGCACTGCCTTGAAAAATTAAAAGACGACGCGCAACGCTGCCCCAACTGCGGGCTTGACCCGAAGGACTACCCGCAGAACGCCAGCTTTCTGCCGGTCGGAACATCGGTCGAGGGCAGCAACGGCCATACGTTTGTTATCGGCAAGGTTATCGGCAGGGGAGGCTTCGGGATCACATATGTGGGCAGGGAGCTTTCATCAGGCAGGCTTGTAGCGATAAAGGAATATTTCCCTGTAGAGTGCCAGGCCGTAAGGCAGGGCAGGGCGATAAAGGTCGACGACAAGCAGACCAATAGGGATGTATACAACCACGGCCTCAGAAGCTTTTTGAGCGAGGCGAGCATGTTGAAGGCGGTATCCGATATTCCCTCGATAGTGCATGTTCTTGACTTTTTTGAGCTTAACAACACCGCTTATATGGTCATGGACTACCTCGGCGGCGAAACGCTTGCAAGCATAGTCCGCCGTAGCGGGCCGATGCCGTTTTCATTCCTTCTGCCGCGGCTGAGGGTGCTTATGGCCGACCTCGGCAGGCTTCACGACGCCGGAGTTTTACACCGCGACATTTCGCCCGACAATATAATGCTGATGCCCGACGGCAGCTTAAGGATACTCGATTTCGGCTGCGCGCGCTCGATGGAGGACGGCAGGGCGATGACGGTATTCGTAAAAAAGGGCTTCGCGCCCATCGAGCAGTATCAGCATAACGGCCGCCAAGGTCCGTTTTCGGATATTTACGCGCTGTGTGCGTCGATATATTACTGCATAACCAAAACCCTGCCGACAGATACGCCGTCAAGGGTCTTGGCGTATTCCGAGGGAGAGGAACTGCTGAAAAAGCCCTCCGAGCTCGGCGCGCAGATAAGCCCCGAGAACGAGCAGGCGCTGATGTGGGGGCTTGCATTAAAGGCCGAGAGCCGCCCCGCGAACATGGGGATACTCGCGGCGAGGTTTAAAGATGAAGCGCCGGCAGAGGCGGTAAGGCCGCCCGAGCCGCAGGTAAATCCGGCGTTCATATATCAGCCGACGCGCAAACCCGCGCAGAAAACCGGCGGCGACATAGCTCTGATCATAATTATATTCATACTCCTTCTGATCGCCGCGGCGCTGTTCGGGGTGCTCGTGTTCCTCGGCATTCCCTTGCGTCCTTTAAATCCCGAGGCGGCGTTCGGCGCAGTCCGGACGGGCTTAGGCGCAGTTTTCGGCCGGGGTCTGTAAAGCGGCGCAGGTTACAGTCTGTAGGGTATTGCAATTTTTTCAGGATCGGTTATAATTAAATGAAGGATATAATAAATGAAAATCAATCGGAAAGGGGTGATAGGCTGTGGAGAATAATTACTGCCCGTATTGCATGTCGACAATAAGCGAGGGCACGGTATGTCCTGTCTGCGGGCTTGATAACGGCAGCTATCATCCTAATATCTATCATATTCCCCCGGGAACCGTTTTAAAGGACAGATATCTTGTAGGGCGCGTTTTGGGCGAGGGCGGCTTCGGTATCACCTATATCGGCCGCGACCTTCAGCTTGAAATGAAGGTCGCAATAAAGGAATACTACCCCAAGGACAGGGTGTCGAGGCTTGCCGAGGCTACCCTTACCGTAAGTTCGGCATACGGCAACGCCGCCGAGAACAGCTATGAAAAGGGCAAGCAGAAGTTCCTTGAAGAGGCCCGCGTTATGGCGAGGCTTACAAAGGAGCCTTCAATAGTAAGGGTCCAGGATTTCTTTGAGATAAACAACACCGCCTACATAGTTATGGAGTATATAGAGGGCACCACCCTGCGCGAGCTTGTCGATCAGCGCGGCGGAAAGATCCCTCCGGACGAACTGTTCAAGCTCATTGAACCGCTTTTCGGTTCGATGCAGACGATGCACGACATGAAGCTTTTGCACCGCGACATTTCGCCCGACAATATCATGATAGAGAGCGGAAAGGTCCGCCTGCTCGACTTTGGCTGCGCCCGCGAGGCGATAACCAATAACGAGACCCTGACAGTTCAGTTAAAACACGGCTACGCCCCGATAGAGCAGTATCAGCAAAAGGGCGGCCAGGGCGCATGGACCGACGTTTACGCGTTTTGCGCGACTATATACTTCTGCCTTACGGGAATAAAGCCCCCGAGCGCCACGAACCGAATTGCTGTTGATGAACTTTTAAGGCCCACCAAGCTCGGAGTTCCCCTCACCGAATCTCAGGAGAGGGCGATACTTCACGGCCTGAGGATCCAGCAGAGCAGGCGCACCCAGAGCATGAAGGAGCTTCACGCCGAGCTGTATCTGGGAGTAAGACCCGACCCGTTCGATACCGGCACCGTTGTTATAACTTCCGAAAACAAGACCCCTTCCGACCCGATGCCTGAGATATCGGGCAACATAACCGTAAGCGGCGCGAACGTCGACCCCTACGGCAATTACGGCGACGTAAACCTTTCCGACGGCAAGGGAAGCTTCAGGATAGGCGCGGGGCAGACGTGCGAGATAAGCGAGCTGCCTGCGGGTTCGGTTTATACGGTAAAGGCTTTCGGCGTAAACGGATATAACATTGAAACGCTGAGGTCGAGCGGAACCGTCGAGGCGGGAACCTCAAAGGCGGTAATAGTTTCGGCGAGCAAAATTTCTCCGCCCAAGCCCCCGGCCCCTCCCATAAGAAAGAGCAACGACCCCGACGTCACCGTCTCTATGGACGGCATATCATCGGGCGGAACGAATAACGCGGGCGGAAGCTCACAGTCTGTAAACAGAAACACTCAGACCGGCGGAGCGAAGCCATCAAACAAAAAGCAGACCACGCAGCCTAAGGCGCCTAAGCCCCCGAAGCCTCCGAAGCCTCAGAAGCAGAAGGTTCCGAAGGATCAGAACGATAAATCGGCGAAAAAGCGGGTGATAATCCGCAGGGTGCTGCTTATACTGGTAGTATTGATACTTATAGCGGCGTGCGCGGCGCTGGCGGGGGTATATCTGCTCGGCCGCAGCGGCACAAGTCTGCCGCCGAACGCGAGGATAATCTTTGAACAGCCGTTCTCGTTCGAGACTTCCGGAATGACGGCCGGCACGAGACTGATCCTTTTGGAGGCCGGTTCGGAGCCGATGAACGATTTCCTTGAACAAATTCAGGAGAACCGCGCGGTCGTGTTCTTTGATTTCAGGGATAAGCCCTCGGCGTTCTCATGCGGCTTTATGCCCAGTTCGCTCAGGATAACTACTCCGCTTGCCGCGAAGGGCAATTATTACGGCGACGCCGGCTACGCAATAGACGGCAACGGCATGTACGGGCTTATTGAACCCGCCGGGCTTGTCGATTCGGCGGTAGGACTTTACATCACCGGAGACTTTCCGAGCAACAACGAGACAGGTACCCTTTATGTGCTAACGACCTCTGAGGACATGCAGCTTCCGAAGGTAGCTTCCGACACCAATAAGGCCAATACCGAGGGCAGCGGGCTTTCGGTCGAGGAACGCAGCAAGCTCAAGGTAGGCTCTCTGGCCGAGGGCGAAAAGAGGGTGTTCGAGCTTGTTGAAAACCTTACGCCCAAAGACGGCAGCGTTACCTTAGAAGACCTCGGGCTTACCGACGACGATGGCAGAGTGTTGGCCGAAGCGCTGAGGGTTCCGTATTCAAAGCTTCATATAAGATTCGTCAACGAATACGACAAGGACTGCACCGCGAAGATGGAATGCTCTAACGGAAACGGCGGGCTTATATCTGAGGATATATCCGCGGAACAGAGCGAAAACGAGTACATTATAGACGGCGCGGCGGTTTATGACGCGTACGCGAGAAATAAAACGGCGGCTTCGACCCTTACTCTGAGCGCAGGGTTCCCCGATCAGGAAATGCCGGTTTACCTGTATGTTACCGCGCCGGAGGAGTTCGTTCACCCCGACGTCGGGCCTATATCCCTCGGCACTTCCGAGGCGGCCGCCGGACAGACGGTATCCCTGAACGGAGACGAGCTCTTCTTTGAAAAATGGGGAGAGGGCTACAGCCTTACCGTTATAGCCGACAGCGGTAGGTTCAACATAGGTCTTACCGATTATTCGGGAGAGTACAGCGCCGTTCAGCCCGAGGGGCAGGTAGGCGGATTCTATGAATATACTGTGGATCTCGGAACTGCAAAAGAGGCGAGCATCACCTTTGAAGACGCCGACGTCTCTCACGGGTTTGAATGGCAGATACACAGGACCGTGTCCTATACGCCGCAGTTTGAAGGTATGCCGACGGTGTCCGTTTACACCTACAACTATGACGCCGGCGTGCCGTGGACTACCTATATGAGCAAATCGGTTACGAGAACGCCATCTACGATGAGATTCACCCTGAACGGTTCGGAAATAAGGCGTCAGGCCGAGTCCTGCATCAACGCCGGGTCTATGATCGAGCTGGGCGTGATGATAGATGCTCCGTTCGACAATTCGAAATTTGAAAAGGTGTCGTCGAACCTCTATGACGGCAAGTATGTGCATATTGTTCTCGAATATGACGAGATAATTGTGTCCGCGACCGGCTATCCCGATGTTGTGGTGCCCGGCGGCTCAATAGACGAATACTGCCATATTTGGGATAACGGCGGATGGACTGTCGGCACGGGCTACAGGTACAACCTCACCGGCGCAATTATTGACGCGCTCGGGCTTACCCATGAAGAATTTGTGAACAACTACTGCTCTAACATCAACATGATAAGCATATCGAAGGCGAAGTGCACCGGAGTCGAATATATGGATACCCCGGACGGCGACGGCGGCTCGGTGTTCAAAGAATCTGACGCCACGGTTGCCATCGGCATGAATTTGCGCAGCAGCGCATCGCAAATAAGTATAAAAGACCTCATCGGCGGCAGGTACGACGAGAGCTGGGAGGATGGAAACTATTCGATAGAGGTGTTCTGCCCGCAGGGCATGATGCGGATGCCGTTTGAACTGGCGGACGGAACGAGTGGAGAATATACCAACACCTCGCACTTCACGTTTGACCTGACGAAGTATTCGGCGGCGGCCCTTGCAATCTACCCGGAGTTCCACCCGGAGACCGACCCCGAAGCGATTTACTGGCGCGTGTTCCGAAACGATATGGAACCCGCGGCGAGAGAGGGGAATTAAAGCGTTAAGCCCGATCCCTCAAAAAATGCACAACAAAAAGACCGTTGGCTTTCACCGTAAAATCGGTGAGCCGGCGGTCTGTTTTTGCGTTCCGACTTCATATAGCCGCGGGAGGATCAAAGCCCCTTACTGCTTCGGCGGCTTTTCGGATTTTTCCTTTTCCCGGGCCTCTATTATGTCGCTGAACATGTAGGTTATAACCTGTTCGAGGCGGTCGCTCATGGCGGTTTCCTCGTCGCCCGAGACGGCGTACAAAATCAGCCAGTCAAAGGCGTTTCGCGGGTCGAGCGGCACCATTCCGCAATCGTTCAGCATGGCGTTTATCGTCCACCAATGGTCCTCAAATCGCTGCTCAAAGGTGAGGCTTTCGTCGTAATAATCGTCGTAGTCGTCGCCGTTTATGCCCTCGTTTTCGGTCGCCACATACAAAAGCAGCAGCAGCTTTCGCGATACGTCCTCCTTATGGGCGCGTATATTTTTTATCGACGTAGCGTTCGGCCAGTTTCTCTTGATCAGCTTCTGTATCAGCGTGTAGTTGTCTCTTTTCTTGCCGCTCGGCATATGCATCGACAGGTAGACGTTCATCACCTGTTCCACCGAATAATTTTCCTCCTGAGCGTCGCTCCACTGAGGATTCGGGTGGATAAGCTGGTTCAGGAAGCTGTCGAAAAAGTAATACGCCCGCAGATGCAGCCTGCCGAAGTTGTTGAGATTTTTTATATAAAATCCGCGCAGTTCTTCTTCGTTTGATATTCTTGCGAGGCTGCAGTGAAGTTCGTTAGTCAGCCGGGAGACGTCGTCGGAATCGGCCTGTTCAAGCGTTTCGCATTCGGGGAGGGTGCTGTAAAAATCGAGCGCGGCGCGGTAGCTTTTGCCGTTTTTGAGGAACCATGCCAAAACAAGCTCGCGCCCGTCGCGGTAATGAACGCCGTAATCGTCGCAGATCCCGAGCAAAAAGTTCAGGCGCGGCTCATTAAGGCCGAGGGCGAAAGCGATCTTAAAAATATCCTCGCGGTTCTGAGGAGGGTGTCTGTCGGCTATCCAGTTGCGTATTTTTCGCTGAGTCGACGCAGGGTTCGGGTCGTCGCAATCCTCAGAAAAAAATTTTACAAGCTTTTCAAAAAGATCGGCTTCGGGGTAGACGTCCTTTAAAACATCGCCGAAAGTTCGCAGCTCGATTTTCCCCTCTCTGAGGTACTGCGCGGCGACAGTCGGCGTCATATGGCCGTGCAGAATGTGGTCGTACTCTGCGGCGGACGCTTCGGTCAGGTCGGGCATAACATTTTCTCCCTTATCGGATAATAAAAGATGATAATATTATAGCATAAATTTTCTGTGAAAGCAATAAAAATTTTGGATTAAGGGACTGCCCTCACCCTTTTCCCTCCTGCTTGGGTTCGCCGATGTGGAAGATCTTCTTGACCGGGCTGTTCGGGGTGCGCGCGCTGGTCTTGTTTTCGGGGATAATTTCGCCGGCGGCGATGAGCGAACGCTTTGTAAGGGCCGGGCCGATCAGCTCGTAGACCAGGACCGAGAACAGAACAACGTTCCTTACCGTGTGGCCGTCAGAAAGCTGCTGCGCGGTAAGGGCCATGCCGAGCGCAACGCCGGCCTGAGGCAGAAGGGTTATTCCGAGATGCTTCCGGATAACCTTTGAACATTTCGTCATGGCGCAGCTTGAATATGCGCCGAAATATTTTCCGAGCGAGCGGGAGATTATATACACAACGCCTATCAGCAAAACAAGCGGGTTTGAAAGTATTTTAAGATCAAGCTCTGCGCCGGAAAGCACGAAGAACATCACGAAAAGGGGAGCGGTCCAGCCGTCGATCCTGCCCATCAGCTCCTCCGAAAAATCGCAGACGTTGCAGAAAAGCGTGCCGCACATCATGCATACAAGAAGCAGGCTGAAACCGATATGTATTCCGCCGATGTCAAATTCAAGCATCGACAGACCGATCGTCAGAAATACAAACGCGATCGATATCGAGAGCCTCTTGCTGCGCGAATGGAAGAATTTTTCGATCCCGAACAGCGCCAGCCCAACCGCCGCCCCGAGGACGATGGACAGAACGATCTCAATGATCGGTTCGAGGATGATCGTCACCGGGCTGATCTCTCCGCTCTCTATGACCTTCGCGATGCCGAACGATGTGGAGAACAGGACCAGCCCGACCGCGTCGTCTATAGCGACAACGAGCAGAAGCAGCTTGGTCATGGGGCCGTCGGCCTTATACTGCCTTACGACCATCAGAGTGGCCGCAGGAGCCGTCGCCGCCGCGATCGCGCCCAAAGTTATCGCCGATGAAACGGAGATAAGCGTAGGGAAGATAAGGTGGAGTATCAGCAGGGCGATATCAACAAAAACGGTAGTTATAACCGCCTGGAGAATGCCTATTATAATGGCCTTGCTGCCCATCTGCTTGAGCTGTTCGAGCCGAAATTCATTGCCGATGGTGAACGCAATAAAGCCGAGCGCCGCCTGGCTGAGAAGATCGAGCGAGGCGACCTGATCAAGCGAGCCGAAGCCTATTCCGACGCCCGACAGGCCGAGCGCGCCGATGCAGAAAGGCCCCAAAAGAAGCCCCGCCACAAGGTATGCGGTCACGGCAGGGAGGTTAAGCAGCTTAGCTATACGAGACATCATCAGCCCCGCGATGAGGCAGACCGATATCTGAATTAAAATCAGCATAAGAATCCTCTTTTCAGATTTTTCTTTGATTATACACCCGCCCGCCGGAAAATTCAATAGATGCGGGGGTAAAAATGCACAAAATTTTTATCTTAAAATGGGCAGGATGACGGGAAGGGTGGGCTTCGCCCGGGGTAACGGCCAGCAGAAAGGTCACCTGAGAGCGTTTCCCCTCCCCTCGAGGGGAGGGGGCCAGGGGGAGGGGTGACTATAATAGCATGAGAAAATTTCCGCAAGGAAATTTGCGAATACCTTTTTATAGTGAGTCAGCGGCAGGCTGTCTTGCCTTTCCATGAAGGGCGCACAATGAACTGGATTATTTAAAATAGTATGAGCGGCTTTGCCGCGAATACCTTTTCACCAATGTGGCGTAGCCACGTTTTGTCACTCTAACTCTAAAGGAGTGTTCTGCTTTCTGATATCTGACTTCTGATTTCTACTCGGATAGCATGAGCGGCTTTGCAGCGAATACCTTTTACTCCCTCTGCGGCAGTCTGTATCACTTTACTATGACGAGCGCACAATTAACCGGTTCATTTAAAATAGCATGAGCGAAGCGAATACCTCTTCATCAGTTGGGCAGCGGCTACGCTCTCTGTCACTCTCGCCCCGGGCGGAGTTTTTCTGCCTTCTGTCATCTGCTCTCTGTCTTCTACCTGCATGAGCGGCTTTGCCGCGAATACCTTTTACTCCCTCGGCGGCAGTCTGTATCGCTTTACTATGACGAGTGCACAATCAACCGGTTCATTTAAAATAGCATTCGCGCCGCGAATACCTTTTCACCAAGGCGGCGCAACTGCGCCCTGTCACTCCCACCCTACAAACGAGCGTTCTGTCTTCTGATATCTGTCTTCTGTCCTCTGATTCGGGAGCATCCATTCCGCCCACATTATCTCATACACTTAAATCCGTCACCGAAAGCTACACTTTGAAACTCCAACATCTAACATCTAATACCTATCTTCTTGATGTGGCCATTCGGCCACACTCGCCCCTCTCTTGACAATCCCCGATATTTATTATACAATATTATCAGCCTACACCGTACCGGCGGGGCAAACTGTGCAAACGGAGGTCAAGCTTTGAAGATCACATTCAACACAGACGAAAAACTTGTTGCGGCTATCCGCGAGGGGCTAAAGAAAAAAGATCTGCACTGTCCGTGCCGGCGCGAGATTTCGGACGACACCGTATGTATGTGCCGCGAATTTCGCGAGCAGATCGCCGACCCCGAGTTTGAGGGATACTGCCACTGTATGCTTTATTACAAGAGCAAATAAAAAAGAAAGGACGGCCGATATGCATATTGAACTAACCTCAGAAAATTTTGAAAGAGAGGTCATCAACTCCGAAAAACCGGTTATTGTCGATTTCTGGGCGGAATGGTGCGGCCCGTGCAGAATGATGGCGCCGGTTATAGATGAACTCGCCGACGAGCGGACCGATATAAAGGTCTGCAAGCTCAACGTTGACGACGAGGCCGAGCTTGCCAACCGCTACAAAATATCCGCAATACCTACCGTTGTTCTTTTTAAAGACGGCTCTGCGGCTGCGCAGTCGCTCGGATATAAAGAAAAGGACGCGCTCGTTGAAGCCCTCGGAATCTGACACAGAAAGGAAATTTTATCATGGAACACCTTATTGACATCCTGTTGAACTTTGTAAACACTTACCTCGTAAAGTTTGTTGTATCGATCGTCTGCGCGGCGCTGGTTTTGATCATCGGCCTTAAGCTCGTTAAATTCATCACCAAGCGCCTCGGAAAATCAAAGGGCATTCAGAAGATGGACTCAAGCGCCGCCGCCCTCATTTTAAACGCCGTCAAGCTGCTTTTGAACGTGCTTGTCGTCGTCATCGCCGTGCAGATCCTCGGCGTTCCCTCGGCAACCATCATCGCCGCGATAGGCTCCTGCGGATTGGCCATCGGCCTTGCGCTTCAGGGCGGACTTTCCAACTTCGCCGGCGGCGTTATGATAATGATCTTCAAGCCCTTCCACATCGGCGATTATATCGTTACCGGTTCGGGCGAGGGATTTGTAGAGGACATCAGCCTGTTTTACACCAAGCTTGAGACCCTCGACGGCAAGAGCGTAAATATCCCCAACTCGGCGCTGTCCTCATCTACCGTAACCAACCTCTCCTCAAAGGAGACAAGGGGCATAGACATAGAAGTAGCCGTCGCCTACGGTTCCGATCTTGAGCTTGCAAGAAAGGCCCTCATAGACTGCGCCAAGTCCTGCGACATGGTTCTTGACGAGCCCGCGCCGACCGTATTTGTTTCGGATCACGCCGAATCGTGCGTAAAGCTCACGCTTCGTGTGCGCGTAAAGGGCGCCGATTACTGGCCCGCAAGGTTCTACCTTATGGAGCAGTCCATAAAGGACGTTGCAAGCGCCGGCGTAACTATCCCGTTCCCTCAGATCGACGTTCACATGAAATAATAGGACATGAAAAACCCGCTGTCCGTTATGGGCGGCGGGAATTTTTTTGATCTATTTTTCTTTTCCGGCTATCTTAAGCCTGAGTTCTGCGCGCTGGAGCTTTATCTGCGCGAGCTTTTTAGCCGCGTCGTTTTTGGGATCTTCTATTTTCGAGAGAGCCTTTTGCTTTGCGGCCTCGGCGCGTTCTGCGTCTATATCCTCGGCCCATTCAAAGGTGGTGGGCGCAAGGAACACGCCCTCCCTCGTCACGTTCAAAAGCCCGCCGCAGCACGCGGCACGCCTCGGCTCGGCGTCATTTGAGGTATATACCCTGCATTCGCCTATACCTACGGCGGTAAGGTAGGGGATATGCCCGGCCAGTACCGCGACGTCGCCGTCAATAGAGCGCAGGGAGAGCTGGTGCGCGTCGCCGTCATAGAAAACTCCGTCAGGCGAAACTATCTTTAAGTG
>CANRHA010000012.1 GCA_947630315.1 uncultured Clostridia bacterium | reverse complement strand
AAATCCGGGAAGCTGACGGAGGAGCGCAAGGTCGAGCTTGAAGCCCTCGGAATTAAGTGGGACGGCAACAAGGACCGTTGGCAGACCGGCCTTGAGCATGCGCGGGAATATCACAAGAAAAACGGTGATTTGAACGTTCCACAGGACTATATTTGCGATGATGGATATACATTAAACAACTGGATTGCGGCGCAGAGGAAGGCTTACAAAAACGGCAAACTGACCGATGAACGGATAACGTTGTTAAATAAAATTGGCATGATCTGGAATCAAAACGACAGCAAGTGGGACAACGGATACCGGTACGCCGCAAATTATTGCAAACGCGGCGGGGGATTGCCGATTCCGCAGACCTTTGTCACGCCGGACGGCTACCCGCTCGGCGAGTGGGTGAGGTCGCAGAAGCGGCGCTACCGCAGCGGCAGGCTGGAGTCCGACAAGGTCCGCAAACTGGCGGAGATTGGGGTCAGGCTGGACGGGAATCCGGGATAAAATTAAGGAGCTAAGGAAATGGCGGAGCCGGAAATGAGAGAGGGAAACGTCGCGACGATTGAAAAAGACGTCGGGTTGGGCGAGAATTACAGCGACGTTGTCACCCCGATTAAAGTACATAAAACCGAAATTGTCGCGGCTGCCCCGACGAGAGAGCGGATTGAAGTCAAGCCAAAACCGCTTTACGACTTCGTAAAAAGGGCGTTTGACATCGTTGTTGCGCTGATTTGCCTGACGGTTGGGCTGCCAGTTTACCTTATTATGATCCTCGCGATCGTGATCGACGACCCGGGAAATCCGTTCTTTGTGCAGGAGCGAGTCGGGTTCAACGGGCGAGTCTTTAAAATGGTCAAGCTGAGGACGATGAGAAAAGATGCGGAGAAAATCAAGGTCAACCTGACCGAGCAAAACGAGTATAAATCCGTGCATTTTAAGATTGAGAACGACCCGAGAGTCACGAAAGTCGGGAGATTTCTGCGTAGGACAAGCCTTGACGAAACCGCGCAGGTGCTGAATTTGCTTACGGGGAGTATGACGATAGTCGGGCCGAGGCCGTTTATCCCGAGTGAGCAAGCACAATTACCTGATGATAGATTGCAGGTCAAGCCGGGCTTGAGCTGCTACTGGCAGCTTGAGGACACGACGAAGATGAGCGATGAGGAGCAGCTCGAACTCGACTATAGGTACATAAGGGAACGCGGAGTTAGGACGGATTTAAAGATTATATTTGCGACAATAAAAAGCATTTTCAAAGGCGGGAATTGCTGATGAAAGCACCGGAAAATAGGCTGCGGATTGCGATGCTCGGTCATAAACGTATCCCCTCGCGCGAGGGCGGGATAGAGGTTGTTGTCGAAGAGCTTAGCACCCGAATGGTTCGCCTCGGTCACGAGGTGACTTGCTACAACCGCCGCGGGCACCACGTCAGTGGAAAAGAGCACGACGGTGAAAAGCCAAAAGAATATCACGGCGTTCGCCTGAAAAATGTCTTTACCATCAATAGAAAAGGGCTTGCCGCGATGACGTCTTCGTTCTCGGCGGCGGTTTGTTCTGCATTCGGAAAATTCGACGTAGTGCATTTTCACGCTGAGGGTCCGGCATTTATGTGCCGGTTGCCGAAAATATTTGGAAAACGGGTCATCGTGACCGTCCATGGGCTTGATCATCAGCGTGCAAAATGGGGGCGCTTCGCCAGTTGGTACATAATGCAAGGCGAGAAAAACGCCGTGAAATACGCCGACGAAATAATTGTTTTGAGCATCGGCGTGCAAAACTATTTCAAAGAAAAATACGGCCGCGACACGGTTTATATTCCTAACGGAGTTAATCGTCCGGCGTTGCGGGATGCTGAAATAATAAAGGAAAAATGGGGCCTTGAAAAGGACAGCTACATTCTTTATCTTGGCAGAATCGTGCCCGAAAAAGGAATATACTATTTAATTAAAGCGTTTAAGGGCGTTAAGACTGATAAAAGGCTTGTTATAGCGGGCGGAAGCTCCGACACGAACGGTTATATGGACGAGCTTAAAGCGTTGGCAAAGGGCGAAGACAGGGTGATTTTTACCGGTTTTGTCCAAGGCAGAATGAAACACGAGCTTTACAGCAACGCTTATATTTACTGCCTGCCAAGTGATTTGGAGGGCATGCCGCTTAGTTTGCTTGAAGCGATGAGTTACGGTAACTGTTGTCTGACAAGCGATATTGACGAGTGTACGGAGGTGGTTGGGGATAAGGCAGTCGCGTTCAAAAAGGGCGATGTTGATGATTTAAGAGATAAGCTGCAAGGCTTGATAGATGACATCAAGACAGTTGCAGAGTATAAGGAATCTGCGGCTGATTACATACTTGAGAAGTATAACTGGGATGATGTGGTTGAGAAGACCTTAGGGGTCTATAGAGGATAAGCATGAAATACGAAGTTGGATTCGCTTTGGATATATGCCGTTAGTAAGAAAAAAGTATGGAGGACTATGAACATGTCGGAAAAGAAACTGAACGGCACGGTTATTGTGACCTACCGTTGCAACGCGCGGTGTACGATGTGCAATAGATATAAGGCACCGTCGAAGCCGGATGAAGAGATCAGCATCGAGACAATCCGCAAGTTGCCCCCGATGTATTTCACAAATATCACCGGTGGTGAGCCGTTTATCCGCACCGATCTTAAGGACATCGTGCGCGAGCTCTACAAAAAGTCCGACCGCATTGTCATTTCCACCAACGGCTACTTCACCGGCCGCATTGTGGATCTTGCCAAAGAATTTCCGCAGATCGGTATCCGCATCTCAATCGAAGGTCTTGAGCAGACCAACAACGAGATACGAGGCTTAGATAATGGCTATCAACGTGGTTACCAGACGCTGAAAAAGTTGCGTGAAATGGGCATGAAAGACGTGGGCTTCGGCATGACGGTGCAGGACAAGAACGCCCACGACCTTGTGCCGCTGTACGATATTTCCGACGAAATGGGAATGGAGTTCGCCACTGCCTCGCTGCACAACAGTTTCTATTTCGTGGAGGCGAAGAACATAATCCACGACCGCCCGATGGTGGCGCAGAACTTTGAAAATCTTGTCAACAAACTCCTGAAAAGCAGCAGCCCAAAGAAGTGGTTCAGGGCATATTTCAACCACGGACTAATTAACTATATTTATGGACAGCCGCGGCTTTTGCCCTGCGACATGAGCTTCGACACCTTCTTCATCGACCCTTATGGCGACGTAATGCCATGCAATGGGACGAAGGATAAGGAAGTAATGGGCAACCTAAACACGCAAACCTGGGACGAACTCTGGAACAGCCCGGAGGCGGAAAGGGTGCGCGCGAAGGTGCGCCACTGCGACCGGCAGTGCTGGATGATTGGTTCGGTCAGCCCGGCGATGCACAAATACATTTGGAAGCCGGCGTGGTGGGTTTTAATGCACAAGGTAAAAAGTCTGTTCACGAGTAAGCCGTACAGTATGTATGAGAATAAGATCTGCTGCGATTACCGGGACGGAAAGGTCACCAAAGAAGAGCTGGACAAGTGCTCAACCTGCGATTTGTGCGTGGAAATCAACAACGGTTTGAGCGCCGCAAGTCAGGAGCAACTGAAAGATAAGACGGGAGAAGAAATTGTCGAAGCGGATATCAAAAGGCAGATGGGGAAATAACCAAAAGATAAAATTATATTTCAGCAGATAAAGTTATTGGTAGGAGAGAAACGGCAATGAAAATCTTGATGATCAACAAATTCCTGTATCCCAACGGCGGGTCGGAAACATATATGTTCAAGCTCGGGAATTATCTTGCCAGCATCGGTCATCAGGTTGAATACTTCGGAATGGAGCACGAGGGGCGCTGTGTCGGGAATCGGGTAAACGCTTATACGACTGATATGGACTTTCACGGCGGCTCTAAGTTTTCCAAACTTACATATCCATTAAAGACCATTTATTCATCAGAGGCTCGCAAAAAGATTCATCTTGTTCTTGATGATTTCCAGCCAGACGTATGCCACTTGAACAATTTCAATTATCAGTTGACGCCCAGCATCATCCTCGAAATCGTCAAGTGGCGCAAGCAGACGGGCAGAAAGTGCAAAATCGTATATACGGCGCATGATTATCAGCTTGTGTGCCCGAACCATATGTGTCTTAACCCGAATACACACGAGATTTGTGAAAAGTGCCTTGACGGAAATTTTTTAAACTGCATTAAAGGAAAATGCATCCATGGAAGTACAGCAAAGAGCGCAGTTGGTGCGGCAGAAGCTTATTTCTGGAAATGGAAAAGCGTTTATAAATATATTGATACAATAATTTGTTGTTCTAATTTTCTGAAAACAAAGCTTGATAGAAATCCGGTATTAGCCGAGAAAACGGTCGCGCTGCATAATTTCATAGAAAAGCCGGAAGAAAAAGAGGTTGAGAAAAAGGATTACGTTCTTTATTTCGGACGGTATTCTCAGGAAAAAGGCATAAAAACTCTTATTAAAGCGGCAGCGTCACTGCCGGATATTCAGTTTATTTTTGCAGGTTCCGGACCGCTTGAAGACGAGATCAAAAATGTTCCGAATATAAAAAATGTAGGCTTTCAAACGGGAGAAGCGCTTGAAAAGCTTATACGTGAAGCAAGATTCAGCGTGTATCCCTCCGAGTGGTATGAAAATTGTCCGTTTTCCGTGATGGAATCACAGATGTATGGGACGCCTGTTTTAGGTGCGGATATCGGAGGAATACCGGAGCTGATTCAAGAGGACAAGACGGGGGAACTGTTTGAAAGCGGAAATGCGAAGGCGTTGAAAGCGAGCATACAAAAGCTGTGGGGAAATAAAGCCATAGTAGAGAAGTACAGCAAAAGCTGTGGAAATGCTGGATTTGACAATTTAGAAGTATATTCGAAGAAGCTTATTAAAATATACGACAAAGGTATGTGGAATTATGAAAGAGAATATAATCATTGCTGATTGCAAAAAAGAAGAAATAGAGACACTAAAAGATGGCTTAAGTAAAAATGGGCGTCAATATGTCATCAAATCCCACCCGGCCAACTTCGGCAGGACGGGCGCTCTCAGCGAATTGAAACGATACGCTAACTACTTTGGTGTGACGCTCCAATACTTCCTGCATCGGAACAGGTATGAGGAAATCGTGTGCTGGCAGCAGTTTTATGCCCTGATTTTCGGTTTTTACAGCAATCTATTTCATATTAAGAAGAGAAATAAGGTGGTGGCGTTCAATTTTACTTATAAAGAAAAGAAGAAATTTAAAAAGCTTTACTGCTGGTTTATGGGAAAATGCCTGAGTGGGCCATATGTTGATTATATTCATGTTCTGTCAAACCAATATGCTGAAATAATCTCTCGAGAGTTTCATTTTCCGAAGGAAAGAATTATTGTGACTGCTTTCGGCATCGACGATTCGTATGAGAAATACTGCGGACTCGACGCCCCGGCGGGCTATACAACAAATGGTTATATGCTGGCGCTTGGACGTTCCAACAGGGATTTTGATTTCCTGATCCGCGCCTGGAAGGATATTCAATATCCGCTTGTAATTATTTCAGACACTTATGAAGGCGATACTAATAACCCAAATATTTGTATTAAGAGAACAATATCGGGCGAAATGCAGTATCCATGGTTAGTAAATTGTAAAGCGCTCATTATTCCCATTGATGACGGACGAATTTGTTCCGGAGATACCGTGCTGTTGAGTGGATTGTCGCTAAAAAAGATTGTTTTGGTGACAGAGCCCAGCACTCTGGCGGAAATGTATATCAAAAATGGGGGAAATGGGCTTACAGTTAAGAAAGACACTGAGTGCCTGCACAATATTGTTAATGATATTGTTGACGGAAAATATGATTATATCGAAGATAATGCTCGACGCAGTTTTTTAGATAATTATTCCAGATACAGTTTGGGAGCTGCCGTGGCAGACGCAATATAATTTATAGGCAAAACATTTTTGCAAATTTATTCAATTTTACATTATTCAAACTTATTACCAGGATTTATAAATAGTAAAAAGTAGAATAAAGCGAGATGACAAAAGGTGCATAGGTATGGAAAAAGAATTCATGATAGAAGTTTTGAGGAGAACAATATATGAGAGGTAAATTTAATTCATACCTTATGATATTTGGAATTGAATTGATGCTCTTTGTTTCGCTGTTTAATACGATTTTGCCTCCTTTGCTGGTTTATGCGGATGATATTTTTTGTGCTTTTATTGTGGCATTGCTTGTTGTTAACGTGATTAGAGGTAAAAAGGTATTTAAATTTTATATTTTCATTGTGCTGCTCATACCAATTGGATTGATGGGGAATCTTATATTTGATATTCAGCCGAACTTCACATTAGCTCTTACCGATGCCTTTATGTTTCTAAAGCCTTATATCTTGCTGATGTATATCACAACTACTATTAGCCCAGCTCAGGCAAAGCACATATATAGAGTAACGTCTAAAGTATCAAAAGCGGCTATCATTTTATTATCTGCATTTAGTGCCCTTTCATTTTTCTTTAAAAGCATATTTTCAAGAATGCTTAATGGAAATTTAGAATTTGTATTTTACTCTGGTTTTACAGGCACTGTTTCTATGACTGTTATACTTTGTATGGCTGTAATAGTAAGTGATCCGCAAAATAATAGACTGCTTTATTATATATTAAGCTCGATAGTGATAATATGTGCTAAATCTGGCCTTGGAATGCTGGCGATTGCGTTATATGCTGCAGTATATTTGTTTTTTGAAAAAAAGAAAAGGTTTCATTGGTACTATTTGCTGATAATTGTTCCGATATGTTTATGGGTCGGTCGAAATGAAATTTCAGGTTATCTATTGAATACAAACGCCCCGCGTTATTTACTATTGTATTATTCGTTTGTTACAGCATGGAGTTGTTTACCTATCGGTTCGGGGTTTGCATCATATGGCTCCTCACTTGCAGCTTCTCAATATTCTAAATTATATTACAACTATGGATTTTCAAAAAGGTGGGGAATGTCTGTAGGGAATACTTCTTTTTTGATGGATAGCTATTATCCGCAAATTATCGGGCAGACAGGACTGTTGGGAAGTGCTTTATATTCAATATTTATATATAAACTTTTCTTTAAAATTATATGGCCGACAAAGAATATATCGGTTAAATCAGCTTCGATTTTTTTGTTCGCTGTTTGGGCGGCTTCAGGCTTGGGCTTTGGATGCGGCAGCTATTGGGGAAGCTTGGTATATATTATAATACCAATTTTATATTTGGTTGGAAAAAGTAAAGAAGAAGCCCAGTGTTAAATGCTAAACATCTTGTTAATAATTGTCAATTTGAATAGTCATATGAGAGGTTGAGAAGATGAATAAAAACAATCAAATAATGAAAACAATCACAGTGGTACATGCCGATGATGTTAATTGCTGTCCACCTGTTGAAACTTTAGTAAAAATATTGTTAGATTTGGGATACTATGTGAAACTTATTGGCGGTAATTTATCTAAAATGCCGATGAACATTCTTGAGAGTGAACGCTATGAAGGATATGAGCTTTCAATTTACAGAGGGAAATCATTTTTAAAAAAAATTTGTAGTCGATTAATGCTTCATAAAGATGTCTTAAGATTTCTGCGAAATTGCATGGAAAAGTCGGATATTCTTTGGACTACTTCTATGCAGTCGATACGAGAATTAAAGGGAGAAGTTTTAAAATATAAACATGTGCTTCAACTTATGGAACTCACTAAGTATGGTTATATGTATCATACCAAATTTCGTTTTCCAATAGCAAAATATGCAAAAAATGCATGGAGAACTGTTGTTCCCGAGATTAATCGCGCATATATTCAGAAAATTTGGTGGGAGCTCTCACAAACACCGCATATATTACCGAATAAACCTTATAGTTTAGATATAAGTGATATTATCCCTGAATTAAGTGAAGCAATAGATAAGATGAAAGCAGAAAAGAAAAAAATTATCTTATATTTAGGAGGACTTCACGATGATAGAAGTTTTGAAGAATTTGCAAAGGTCATTTCTGATTCAGACGAATATAGAATGTATATAGTGGGAAAAACGTTTGGAAATGGAGAACGAGTATTGAATAGACTGATAAATGAACACAGAGCAGTTTATTTAGGCTCTTTTGATCCGCCCAAGCATTTGTGCGTAGTGAAATATGCATATATTGGATTGCTGCCATACATGCCAGGAAATAATGGGGAGCTATCCGAGTTAAACGCGCTCTACTGCGCTCCCAACAAAATCTGGGAATATGCAGGATTCGGCGTTCCAATGGTAGGTTCGGATGTTCTCGGCCTTAAGCTCCCATTTGAACAGTGGAATATCGGTCGTTGTTGCGATTTGAACAACGAAGCATCAATAATTAAGGCAATCGAAGAAGTCGACAGAAATCACGACGAAATGAGCAAAAACTGTTATAAATTCTATGACAGCGTTGACCTTGAAAAAGTCGTTTCCGAGATATTGGAGGATGAAAATTGAAAACCATCATGCTCGTCTTCGGTACACGTCCCGAAGCAATAAAAATGTGTCCGCTTGTGAATGAACTAAAGCGGCACAAAGAAATAAACACTGTTGTTTGTGCGACCGGTCAGCACCGCCAGATGCTTGACCAAGTGCTCGAAGTTTTCGGTGTCGTTCCGGATTACGATTTATCAATCATGAAGGACAAGCAGACTCTATTCGACATCACGACGAACATCTTGAACCGTATCAAGGAAGTTCTCGTAGAAGTCAAGCCCGACGTTGTGCTCGTACACGGCGATACTACGACAACTTTCGTGACTGCGCTCGCGTGTTTTTACCTCCAGATTCCGGTCGGACATGTCGAGGCAGGTCTTCGTACATACAATATTTTCAGTCCATATCCCGAGGAATTCAACCGGCAGGCAGTCAGTATAATAAGTCAATACAATTTCGCGCCGACGGAGCTCTCGAAGCAAAATTTGTTGCGCGAGGGCAAGCCGGAAAGCAGCATTTTTGTGACCGGAAACACCGCTATCGACGCGCTGAAAACGACGGTTCGGGAGGATTATCATCACCCAGAGCTTGACTGGGCAAAGGGCAGTCGGCTGATCCTCATCACCGCCCACCGCCGCGAAAATTTGGGCGAGCCGATGAAGCATATGTTCCGCGCAATTCGCCGTGTGATGGACGAACACCCCGATGTTAAAGCGATTTACCCGATACATATGAACCCGGTCGTGCGCGAGACGGCGAATGCGATTCTCGGCGATGATGAGAGAATACACATCATTGAGCCGCTCGATGTGCTGGATTTTCATAACTTCATGGCGCGAAGTTACTTAATTCTGACTGACAGCGGTGGAATACAGGAGGAGGCTCCGAGCCTTGGAAAACCGGTTCTCGTCATGCGTGACACGACCGAGCGCCCGGAGGGGATTGCCGCGGGAACGTTAAAGCTTGTTGGAACGAGTGAGGAGACCATCTATGCGGAGTTTAAGCGGCTGCTGACCGATAAAGCGGCGTATGACGCGATGGCGAGGGCGAGTAATCCTTATGGGGATGGAAAGGCTTGTGAGAGGATAGCGAGGGTGTTGATTAGATGAAGAAATTCTTTAGAAAGTTTAGAATTATTTTGAATTTATATAGAGTAGTACCTGCTTTATCTATTTGTTTCTTTTCATCGAGCAGAAAAATAATAATATCAGATATCAGCAGATGGATGGAATTGGAAAAAGTTAATACAAGCGTTATTTATACTTTTTGTCTGTATATAATTGAAAGAAAAGAATTTAGAAATCTTGTAATTTATCGTTTGAGGTCAAGTGGGTACATTGCCTCAACTATATTTAGATTCCTATTCCCGCCTATGGATACGCTTTTTATAACATGCTCGAATATAGGTAAAGGATTATATATTCAGCACGGATTTGCAACTATTATTTCAGCTAAAAGTATTGGAGAAAACTGTTATATAAACCAGCAGGTAACGATCGGCTATAAAGGAGACAAAAATCCAACAATAGGGAATAATGTTCATATTTGTGCCGGGGCAATTGTAATTGGCGATTGCCATGTTGGCGACAATTCAATCGTGGGAGCAGGCGCGGTAGTAGTAAAAGATATACCTCCCAATGAAGTGTGGGGGGGGGTACCAGCTTATTGCCTGAAAAAACTATAATCCTTGTACGACGTACAGAATCATATAGTGCTTAAATAGACAGATCGTTATATATATTTGAAAGTTAGAATTATTTAAGAGCTTCATATTTAATAGTTTTTAGGAGCGATATATGCACAAATTAATAAGAGTTGGACTTTACGGTATATACGGTACATACAATTTCGGCTGCGAAGCAATCGTCCGCGGCGCAGTTAATTTTATCAGAAAAAACTTCGGAGAATGCGATATTATATATTTTTCATACAGCTATGAGTATGACAAAAAAGCTCTCTGCGATTTGGACATTGAAATTGTTCCGGTAGAAAATAATCGCAATATTTTTTTGCGGGCGATAAATAAAGCACTCGGCATGGCGAACATTGAAAAGAGACTTTTTACAATTCCGTTCAAAAAGATAATTGATCAGATCGACATCATTTTTTCCATAGGCGGAGACATATATACAATCCCTGCGTATCTTCGCAAAAGAGAAAAATACCCATATTATAATCATCTCGTCAATTTTTGTGATGAGGCTATAAGCCGGGGCAAAAAAGTCGTCGTTTACGGCGCCTCTGTAGGGCCGTTTGGAAAGTATAAAAAAGCCGTTGATTACTATGTGAAAAACCTGCGCAAATACGAGAAAATCCTTTGCCGCGAGCAGGACTCTGTTGACTATCTCAGATCGCTCGAACTTAAAAATATGAAATTTTTCCCTGACCCGGCTTTTACAGTTAGATTAGAGCAACCTGAAGAAGTTGAAAAAAATTACATAGGAGTAAATCTATCGCCTTTATCCTTAAATGAAACGAATGGGAGTTACGGAGAAAAAGAAGTTAAGTCTATGGCATCATTGATGGATAGGCTTATTGATGAAACAGGTGAAAAACTGCTTTTTGTTCCTCATGTTGTATCTAAAAATCCTAATGACAACGACTACCTGTTTTTAAAAGAAGTATGCAATGAAATGGCAAATAAGGAAAAAGTTTCTTTTGCGGATTATTCCGGCGGCTTTTTGGGCATAAAGAAACAACTGCGGGAATGTAAAATTGTTATCTCGGCAAGAATGCACTGTGCTATAAACGCTGTATGCGAAAATGTTCCCACGATTTTTCTTTCGTACAGCCAAAAGAGTATCGGTATGTGCAAATATGTGTATGGAAATGATAAGTGGGTTATTAAACTTTGGGATATAAATACGGATTTAATTAGTAAAACTAAAGAGTTGCTTAATGACCGTGAAAATATAAATCGGCAGTTGTCGGATAGAAATAAAGAAATACTGGATTATATAGAGAACAATAAGTCATAAGAATGGAGAAGCACAGATGAAGCATGGTTATACCGTTGAGCGCAACATTCAGATGCTCATATATTTGATGAAAGCTCACAATGTAAAGCGTATTATAGCAAGCCCTGGCTCTACAAATGTCACTTTCGTTGCAAGCCTTATGAATGATCCTTTTTTTGAGATATATTCTGCCCCGGACGAGAGATCGGCTGCATATATGGCTTGCGGCTTGGCTGCCGAGACTGGCGAACCTGTTGCATTAAGTTGTACCGGTGCGACTGCCTCTAGGAACTATATTCCCGGCTTAACAGAAGCGTATTATAGAAAGCTGCCTGTTTTAGCAGTAACCTCTACGCAGCATAGAGGGCAAATTGGGCAGTATGTACCACAGGTTATTGATCGTACACAGCCGTTAAATGACATTGTCAATCTTTCTGTTCAAATCCCGATTATTCATGACGAGACAGATGAATGGTCGGTTAATGTGGCGTTAAACAGGGCGTTACTCGAATTGCGCCATCGCGGCGGTGGGCCTGTTCATATTGACCTGACTACTTCATACCCTTTTTATCCCATAGACTTTTCGGCGACAGAACTGCCTCCAACAAGGGCTATTTACCGCATAGAGCATGGTCAGGAAATGCCTGAGATAAAAGCGCCTAAGATTGGTATCTTTGTTGGCAGCCATTTACCGATGAGTGATGAGCTGATCAAGGAGATAGATACATTTTGCCAAACTTATAATGCAGTTGTCCTTTGCGATCACACAAGCAATTATACCGGTCAGTTTGGGATTTCAGCAAGCCTTGTTACGTCCCAGGATATGTATTCAGCACCGTGCAGAAAGATGGATATTCTTTTGCATATCGGTCAAGTCTCCGGCGCGTATATGACATTTAATCCAAATGAAATATGGCGTATCAATCCCGACGGCGAGATTCGGGATACTTACCGGAAGCTCAAGTGTGTTTTTGAGATGCAGGAAGTCGGCTTTTTCAGATACTATAATTCAAAAGCAGCCTCAACAAATATAAATACATATTATCAGGAGTGGAAATCAGAATATGATAATATGTTTTCAAAAATTGGAGAGTTGCCGTTTTCAAATATCTGGGTTGCCAGCAAAACGCTTCACCGACTTCCATCAAATTGTTACCTGCATCTAGGAATACTGAACTCTCTGCGTGCATGGAATTTCTTCCCTATTCGCAACGATATTAAGGGATTTTCAAATACGGGCGGTTTCGGAATAGATGGCATATCTTCCTCTTTGATTGGCGCTTCACTTGCTAATAAAGGCAAATTACACTATGAAGTAATAGGGGATTTGGCATTTTTTTACGATTTGAATGTACTTGGTAACAGGCATGTATCTCCGAATGTAAGGATCTTATTAATCAATAATGGACGGGGAACGGAATTCAGAAATTATAAAAATTTTGCTTCAAAGTTCGGAGAGGATACAGATTACTATATTGCCGCAGGAGGACATTACGGAAAGCAATCCAAGGAGCTTGTAAAGCATTATGCGGAAGACTTAGGATTTGAATATATGTCAGCATCATCAAAAGACGAGTATCTAAATCATCTTGACGTCTTTTGTAGCGACAAAATAGGGGACAAGCCTATAATTTTTGAGGTATTTACGAATCCTGCGGAAGAAAGCGAAGCACTGTATAGTATTCGAAATCTTGAAGTGAGTGCAGAGAGCAAGGCAAAACAAATCGTTAAAAACGTTATTGGAGATAAGGCCGTTCAAGCCATCAAAAAGATTTTAAATAAATAATAAGGAGAACGACTTTTATGACGGAAGCAGTCTTTTTCTGTGCAGTAATATTTGCGGTTCTGACCTTTGGCATTTACGGAATTACCAATGCTTATAAAAATAAAAGCTTTGGATTTTCTAGACAAAACACAGATTCCGTGCGAGGCTTGTGATCTGCATGATCGCCGCAAGCCATATTGCACAATTTGCGTCGGGGGGTATAGCTAATAACTTTGTATTCTTATGGGGCGGAATGGGAGTAGCTGTCTTTTTCATGCTTTCAGGTTACGGAAATTACTTTTCGGTGCAGAAAGCAACAGACAGGTTTAAATGGTTAATTAGACGTATAATTCAGATTTTGATACCCTTTATTTTCTGCTTTATATATGTAACTGCGGTGCAGATTATCTTTTTCCACAACCCGGTTTCCTGGGATTATCTCAGAAATTTTATTACTCTCAGCATTCCTGGAACAACCACATGGTATTTAAAGATACAGATATTGCTGTATGCGCTCCTTGCGTTAGCGGTCATTATAAACCGTGATAGATCCCATTACATTTTGTGCGGTTTGGTTATCATATACATCGTCGTCGCTTATTGCATTAAAATGAACGATTATTGGTATATGACCTCACTTTGCTTCCCTTTGGGATACATGATTGGAAAGTACAAAGATAAGTTTACAAATGGGTTGAAATCTCTGCCATTTTTAATTATAAGCGGTGGTCTTTTTTCTGTGACGTTTATAGGATACAGAGTATTTGGCAGTACTGTTTTGCAAATTACATATTTCCTGTTTCTTGCGATAACTGTTGCATCTCTTTTATACTGCTTTGGAATGTCATCAAAAGTCCTAGCGTTTGTAGGAAAGCACTCAGTATATGTCTATCTCATACATATAGGTTTTGTGGAACGCTGCTATGATAAAATAAACAATATCTGGATAGCAACAGGCGTTTATGTGCTTTTGACTGCGTTTGGTTCAGTTATTTGCAGCTTGATTTCCGAGCCTATGAGCAAGTGCTTATCTGATCGACTGTTAAAATCAGAGAATGAAAAAGCTTCTTAGGTGTTTAAAAAATTAATTTTTATGAGTGCTGAGAGCAAAATACTGAAGGAATGATCTCCTGAAATATAAAAGGGCGCACTTTAACCAAACTGGGACGATTCAAAACGGTTTCAGGCTGAATTGAGAGATCAGTGCAGATGAGGGCTTGCTAGTGGTTTTTTAGCGGCTGTTATGAAAGGAGGATATTAATTATGCTTTGTAAAATAAAAGAAACCTTAAAGAAAAATGCAACGCTTTATATAGCGTATAAAACGCTCAAGGATAAGAATTACAAGAGCTATTGTATGGACTATTATACTAATGGGAAGATCTTTAGGTTTGAACATTTAGGAGATGAAAACGAAGGAAAAAATATTTATTTTATAGGAGAAGGCAGCAGCATACAGGGGATGTTTTCTCTCATTCTCTGGACTTTAAGACGATTGGAAGTGGCAGATAAATTCCACTTTACCCCGGTGGTTTCCTGGACTAAGGATGTCCCGGTTAATTATAATGATAATTCAAATCCTTTTCTAATCTATTTTCAGCAAACCTCAGATATTGCAGAGGATACAATTAATAGAAGTGCGGATATTGCATTTTCCAAAAAATGGGATCGCGTATACAAACGAAAAAAAGGCTATGATTTTTCGCAAGATGAGATTTGTCGTCTTGCCAGAATATATAAAAGATACATAAAATTACAGCCTGCGATACAAGAAAAAATGGATAGTGATATCAAGCAGCTATTTGGCGGAGCAAGTAGAAAAAAGGTATTGGGCGTACATGTCAGGGGAGTGGAGTGGAGGAAAAAACAGGTATTCGGCCATCCGATACCGGTTTCTGTTCAGGATTACCTTGAAACAGCTCAAAAGTTATTAAATGAATTAGGATATGATAAAATTTTTCTTGCAACCGACAGTGAGGAAACCGTAGAGCTTTTCAAAAAATATTTTGGTGACAAGCTTATTGAGTATCGCGCAGTGAGGACTCCTGTCGGCAGCTCGCAGCTATCAATCTTTAATGATAAAAATAATCCTTTTCAAATGGGGTATGAGGTACTGAGAGACGCTTATACTTTAGCCTCTTGCAATTCGATGCTGTGCGGTTTGTCAAATGTATCCTATGTTACCAGGATAATAAAGCAAAGCACAGAAAGTAATTATGAAAAAATCGTAATATTAGATAAAGGCAAGGTAGAGGAAGGTCTATCGCTAACGGAAGTCGAAGATTGGCAGAGAAAGTATTAAGCAATTCTAAATCAAGGAGAAACCCCATGTCAATTAAAAAAACGAGATCCGTTAAAGTGAATATGGTCTTGAATGGTATCAGAGGCGTTTTATCTGTTCTGTTCCCACTCATCACTTTTCCGTATGTATCTCGTGTTCTTAATGTAAATAATATAGGACGGTATAATTATTCTGCTTCTATAATAAGCTATTTTTTACTGTTGTCGGGATTAGGCATAGAGAAGTACGCTGTTCGTGAGGGTGCAGCACTTCGTGAAAACAAATCCAGGCTAAATCGGTTTGCTAACGAAATGTTTACGATAAATATGCTTTCGACTGTCATTTCATATGCCCTGCTGATTGTGGTAATGCTTGTGTTCCCGGGAATGAGGGCATATTGGACACTGCTGATTATCCTGTCGTTCCAGGTGGTTCTAAAAACGATCGGCATAGATTGGATATATTCGATTTATGAAGATTATCTTTACATAACAGTTAGAGGAATTGCATTTCAGATCCTTTCTCTTATAATGCTTTTTTGCTTTGCGCATACTGCCGATGATTTAAACATATATGCTTTGATCACGGTATTGGCAAACGCGGGTTCAAGCATTCTCAATTACATTCATGCTCGAAAATATGTAAGTTTGAGGCTTACCAAAAAAATCGATTGGAAAAGGCATATGCGCTCGATAATGGTACTGTTCGCTATGTCGCTGACAGTAACGATCTATGTCAGCTCGGATATAACAGTACTGGGAATACTTTGCGGT
>CANRHA010000011.1 GCA_947630315.1 uncultured Clostridia bacterium | reverse complement strand
GCAGTTGGCGTTGGTCCTGTTTTTGTCGAGCGAATCGTCCTCGCCGAAGTGCTCCCATTCGCTGTTGCCGCCGGTGTGGTATGTGTGATGCGCTAAAACGTTATCCCAGAAAAGCTCGGCGACCTTAAGATAGCCGGAGGCTTCTACTTTATACTGATGCTTTACGCCCACGGTCTTTCCGTTGCAGACGGTATAGCGCATCAGCATACCGATAATTTTCGGGATAGTGGTGTTCGCGTGGCGGCCGGTCAGAAGGTTATGCCCGCCGGTCAGGATATCGCCAAAAAGCGCTTCTTCATCAAAAGCGTGGGCCGCGTCGGCATAGCGAAGCTCGCCGGTGATATCAAACAGCCTGTACATAACGTCGTTCATCCCGCCGTATTCGGTTGCAAGGACAGTCTGTCTTGTTTCGACGCTCCAGCTTTCGGTGCGGCTGTAAATCCAATCCCCGAGCTTTTTCGCTATATCAAGAGCCTTATCTATCCCCGCGATCTGCGCGGCGTCCAGAAGCCCCGCAAGGATTTTGTGCAGAGTGTACCACGGCACCCAAGCCACGTTAATTATATCCTCGTTGCCGCGGCCCTGTTCGACAAGGTCAAACTGTATTCTGATATTTTCGGGATCGCTTATCCGCCCGGCCCATAAAAAGCCGTCTTCAAGCTGACATTCGGCAAGTCCGTCGATGATCTCACAAAGCTTTTCTCGGAGCTCTTTGCGGTCCGGTTCGGATATGCCGGGGTTTACACTCGCCTGGGCGAGGGCGGAAAAGTAATGGCCCATGGCGTGACCGCCTATAAGGTGTTCCTCCCAGCCGCCGTACGGCTTTGAATCGGTCTTTATCCCCGCGTTGAGCCTGAACCCTGCAAGAACGCGGTCGTTGTCGAACGCTTTGAGGTAAGAGACCTCTTTAGAAACGGCGTTGACGCAGTAAGCGTCGGTCATTTTAACGCTGCCCAGGGGCATGGCGGGTATCATGACGGTGTTTTCGGTGGTGCTCATCAAAAATCCTCCTTAATAATATTCCTCACAAATGATATCACACCCGCGCGCCGATTACAAGCCTTTCGGTAAATTTTGCTTGACACGGCGGCCCGGGTGTGATAGAATAGGCGCAGACCTTGAATTTACGTCGCTGTAGCTCAGCAGGATAGAGCGGCCGCCTCCTAAGCGGCAGGCCGGAGGTTCGAATCCTCTCAGCGACGCCACGGCGTCGCAAGCTACATATCGCTTGCGGCGCTTTCTTCATGCTACGCATTTGAAATCGCCGCTGCACTCATTTCGCTGCTCCGCCTTTTCCGCGAAAAGTCACGCTTGTTCCGCCTGCTCGCTTGCAAGCGCGCTCGCGACGGCTCCACTTCGCTACCAACTTTTCGCGGGTGTGATTTTCGCGGACTACGTATCGTTCGCGGCGGCATTTTCGCGCTTACGCGTTCAATGCCACCGCTCGCTCACTCCGTCGCTCCGGCTCTTCCGCGAAAAGTCACGCTTGTTCCGCCTGCTCGCTTGCAAGCGCGCTCGCGACGGCTCCACTTCGCTACCAACTTTTCGCGGTTGTGATTTTCGCGGACTCCGTATCGTTCGCGGCGGCATTTTCACGCTTACGCGTTCAATGCCGCCTCTCGCTCTCTTCGTCGCTCCGGCTTTTTCCCCACAAAGCTTCGCTTTGCGGGGGCCCCGTTTTGTCGCAAGCTACATATCGCTTGCGGCGCTTTCTTCATGCTCCGCATTTGAAATCGCCGCTTCACTCATTTCGCGCACAGACGCGATTATTTCTCCGTGAGCTCCGCGAGCCGAGCCTTTATGGCGAGCGAGAGCGAACGGTTAGAAATAACGCTTCTGTTTCCGGCTTTTCCGCGAAAAGTCACGCTTGTTCCGCCTGCTCGCTTGCAAGCGCGCTCGCGATGGCTCCACTTCGCTACCAACTTTTCGCGGGTGCAGACCTATAACCTTTATGCCTCTTAGGAGGCACTTTTTCTGTTACCTTCCGCCTCTGCCGCAAGTTCCTGCTATCCGCAACCCTTGTCCTCCCGGGTCTGATTTCTGATCTCTGACTTCTGATGCCTGCCGAGGCCCCGGGCGAAGCCCCGGCGGCCGGAGGCCGCCGCAGCGGCAGCTTCGCTGCCGCTGGCCCCGCGCGCAGGCGCGCGAGGCGGGCTTCGCCCGGGGCTACGGCTGCCAACCCGGCCCTCATCTTCCCTCCCTGCCAAGCCCCCGACCACCGCGCGCCCTGCCAAGAAGCAGCAATCTTCCGCCTCCGCCCTCTAACACCTATCCTCTAACGCCCAAAAGCCCCTCACGCGTAACAGCAAAAGGGGCTTTTTGTATTTGATTTTCCTGCGTTACTTCGCAGCTTTTGCGGCCTTGCGGCGGTCGATGGCGCCCTGCCATACCGTCCAGAGGGTCGGGGCAATGCAGTTCGAGCTGTACACGCCGGCAAGAAGGCCGATGACCAGCGGGAACGCAAACGAGAGGATCGACTCGACGCCGGCGACAAGCGATACAATGCATATCGTCGCCATGGCGATCACAGTTGTCGCGGTGGTGTGTACCGAACGGCCGAACGACTGCGTAACGCTCATGTTCACAAGCTCGCCGAGGGATTTCTCGGTGCCGTAGAGGCGGCGGTTTTCTCTGATCCTGTCGTAGATGATTATCGTCGCGTTGATCGAATAGCCTAAGATGGTCAGAAGCACAGCCATGAAGTTAGAATCGATATCGAAGCGGCAGAACAGGCAGCACGCGTATACAAAGAACATGTCGTGCACAAGCGCTACAACGGCGCAGCAGCCGGCTACCCAGCCGCCTATCTTTCTGAACCTGAAGCCGATATAAACTATCATGACTATAGCGGAGAAGATCACCGCAACTATGCACTTTCCGAAGAAGCCGGAGCCGGTGGAGGGGTCGACGTCCTGCGAGCTGTAGATCTCCAGGGAGGAGTCGGCAAACTGTTCGGCAAGGCTGTCAGAGAGGGCCGACTGAGTGTCGGCTGTGAGGCCCTCTGACGAGGGGAAGGAAAGCGCGACAGTGGTTTCGCCGTCGGCAAGGCTTTCGCCGAGGGTCGCGTTGCACTGCTGGCCGGTAAACTCTGAGGCCGCGGCGGCAACGGCGTTTTCATCTATGCTGCCGTCGTATGAGTAGGTGATTATGGTGCCGCCCTTGAACTCGATAGCGACGTTCATTCCTACGATAACGGTCACTATTATTGAGATAACGATAACGGCGATGGAGATTGTGTAGAAGATCTTTTTCTTCCCAACTACGTCCAATGTTTTATTCTTCAGCATTTGAAACACCTCCGTAGAGCTTGGGATTTCTCAGCGCCTTGAACTTTGAGAGCGAGGCGAGCATAAGTCTTGTTGCGCCGACGCCGAAGATAAAGTTAAGGATAACGCCTACTAAGAGCGTATAGCCGAAGGAGTAGATAGTTCCCTCAATAGTTGTCGGGAAGACGAAGTAGAGCCACTTCATCAGCCAGGCGAACATACTGTCGGGCGGGCCGAACGCGCCCATAAGGATGATCGCGACGAATACTATGGTGATGTTTCCGTCGAAGATAGCCGCCCAGGCTCTTGAATAGCCCTGCTCGAGGGCGCTTGTAAGTCCCTTGCCGCGGTTAAGTTCTTCCTTTACGCGCTCAAAGGTAACAACGTTCGCGTCAACGCCCATACCTACCGCAAGTATGATACCCGCAATACCCGGAAGGGTAAGGGTAAAGCTCGGAATGTTTCCGAAGAAGCCGGTGATGCAGGCGATCGTTCCGACTACCTGGCCGAAGAGCGCTATAGAAGCTACAACGCCAGGGAGTCTGTATACGCAGATCATGTATACGCATATGATCGCAAAGGCGATAACTCCGGCAATAAGCATAGCGTTTCTCGCTCCTGCGCCGAGGGTAGGAGAAATAGTCGAGAAGTTAGATGTGACCATCTTATAAGGAAGCGCGCCGGCCGAGATCTTATCCGCAAGGTCCTTTGCGGTCTCATAGGTAAAGTTGCCGCTTATTTCCGCGCTGCCTCCCGATATGGCCTCGTTTACAACGGGGGCGCTTATAAGGGTATCGTCCATCCAGATTGAAATTCTGCCGTTCGAGGAGGCAAGCCTTGAAGTTGCCTCGTAGAACGCCTCGCTGCCCTCGTCGTCAAGCTCGAGGGATACGGCGTAAATTACCTCGCCCTCGTCTTCGCGCCAGAAGGGTATAGCCGAGACGACGTTTTTACCCGAAAGTATTACGTTTTCGGCGGTAACTCCGGTGGGGAGTCCGTTTTCATCTACCTCGTAGCCCTCGCGGAAGGTAAGCTCGGCCGTTTCGCCGAGTTCTCTTACGGCGGCTTCGGGGTCAAAGTCCTCCTCGCCCGCCTGCCACGGGAATCTGACGATGATGTCATAGTTTGAATAGTCGACATAAAGCTCGTAGTCGGTGATACCGAGGTTTACAAGTCTGACCTCGATAGCCGCCTTCGCCGCGTCCATCTGCTCCTCGGTGGCTTCAATGCCCTCCGGCGGTGCGAAAGTAACGTCAACGCCGCCGCTGATATCAATGCCCCAGCGGATTTCATCGACGCCCTTGATGTGGCTCGTCTTTATATCACCGTAATATGTGCTTACGCCGAAGAATGTAAGATACGCAAAAACGGCTATAAGCGCAACCACGATAAAGAATACGGGTTTTTTGATGCGTCGCACTTTAAAAATCCTCCTTGTAAAGATTTGCATATCAATCCGAGGGGCCGCAGTTGCCCGCTGCAAAATTGACATTCACCTATATATTATAGTTGTACAGGCTCAAAAAGTCAATAGCTAAACCAAAAAAATGTGGCCTTTGGCCACATCAAGAATACAGAAGTCAGATGTCAGAAATCAGAATTTCAAGGTGTCGCCTATGGCGACGATTTTAAAAATAAAAAATAATGCGGGCGATTTAGACACTCCCACCAAAAAAGAGCTAAAAAAGCCCGGATAGCTCCGGGCAGTTTTTTAGTTACGTTCTGCAAAATTTATTCCCAGCCGTTTACAAGGCGGTCGTAAACCGTAGATATCCAGTGGTACTCGCGGGTGTACCAAAGGCTGCCGCTCATCGCGTCGAGATATGATCTTACCGTTTCGGCGTCGATGTTCTCGGCGGCGTAATCGGTCGCGTTATGCGAAGAAAGCCATTCAACGTCAAACTCCTTGTCGCCGACGGTGATGATCGGCGTGCTCGAAAGGTCGGCCCCGGGGTCGAGCATCATGAGCATAGTGAAGTCCGATATCTTCTGCTTCATGGCGGCAACCGCATCGGCGGTCATGTTTATTTCCAGGATCGCGTCGGATTTTTCCTCTATCTGATCGAAGGCTATCCCGGCGTATCTCCAGTCGTATATGCTGTGCTCGTAGAGCCACTGAAGGTTGAAGCTCTCGTCGCCTACCGAAACGGCGAACTCGTCCGAGGTAAATTCGTCGGGCACTCCGCCGCCCTCAACGGGTTCGGGCATCTCCTCGATATTGGGGTAATCGAGGATCACTATCGGCGGTTCGACGACAGGCTCGGGGGCTTCGGTCTCGGGCGCGGAGGTCTCAACAGGCTCGGGCGCTTCTTCGGTGTCGTTTACCGCGCAGGCGCACAAAAGAATGAGCAGAGCGAGCACCGCCGCTGTTACTGAAAGTAGTTTTTTCATGATTCTGCCTCTTTTCTCATTTTTACACTAAACCGGGCTGAGCGAAAATCCGCCGTCCTCCTCGGCCTCGGCGCCGCTTGAAAACGGGTCGGGCATCTCGGCCGCCGCCTTGGGTTCCGAGGTCTCCGCAGGCGTCTCGGCAGGCATAGAGGGCAGGGTGGATCTCGCCGGCGATTCGGTTTTCCGGGTGGTTACGGGCTCGGTTTCGGCGGATACCGGACCGCCGCCGCCCGAACAGGCGGTAAGAGCCGCAAGGGCAAGCGCCGCGGCAAGTATCGGCAAAAATTTGCGGCGCTCAGCGTGGGTGATCATTTGTTTTCGCCGTCCGGAGCGCTGCCGGCGTCGGGCTGAGCCTCGGGGGCAGGCGCAGGAGCGGGAGCGGGGGCAGGCGCCGGTGCAGGAGCAGGAGTGGGAGCCGGTGCCGGTGCAGGAGCTGCCTGCTGCTGAGGATAAGGCGGGTAGGGCGGGTTCTGCTGATACTGAGGCGCGCCCTGCTGCCAGCCGTTCTGGCCCTGGTTCTGGCCCTGATAGTAGCCGCCGTTCTGATAGGGGTTGTACTTGGGCGCTCTGTAGCTCTCGGGAGGGAGCTTTTCGGCGAGATCGTAGATGCCGGCCACGACGGTTCCGACAAGAACCGGCAGTACCAGGCAGGCGCAGATAAATGCGACAAAGAGGATCAGGCCGAACAGCACGCCGATATAGGGTATGAACATGAACGCCACGAGAACAATTGTGACGCCGAAGACGATCGCAACGGGGATAAGCCATGCGCAGAAGATCTTGCCCTTTAAGCCGTAGGTCATCTTTTTCGACTCGTTAAGAGCATCAAGAGGGGAGAGTTCCGGCTTTGTCGCGAGAATGTAGGGGGTGAAGGAGTACTCCATCGCCTTGATTATTGCAAAAACAAAGCCTACAACAGGGATCAGCGCCCAGAGAATGATCCAGAGGGTCATCCACATACGGCCGAGCACCACGCGCTTGAAGGTTTTGAAATCTTTAAAAGCGGAGAAGACGTCGGGCGTTGAAACCGCCTCTCCGCGGATAACCTTTAAAAGCATCGCGCAGACGCAGTTATCAAAAGCGAGGATGAAGACCATGCCTATAAGCGGTATCGCCACCGTCGCTCCGGCGAGTATCTCGGCAATAATGTAGGCCAGAAGCGCCAGGCCCAGCACGGCAAAGAACCGGGGCTTGAGCGCCGCAAACGCGGCCTTGTATCTTTCTGAAACGGTTATTCTCATATCTTTTTCCTCCTTTGTGGAATTTATATTATTTTAGCACATTACGGGGGAAATGTCAATTGGGGCCAAAGACCACATCATAGATATTAGATATTAGATGTTAGATGTTAGAGTTTAAAGGTGTCACCTGCGGTGACGGATTTAAATTAAGCAAATAATGCGGGGGAATGGACATTTCCCGCCGGAAGGCAGAGGTCAGAAAACAGATTTTAAAGGGGTGACCTGAGGTAGCGGATTTAAGTGGGGGGAATGATGACTCTCCAATAAAGAGAACAGATAAAACCCCCGCCCCGGGCGCATTCTTCTGCTCCCGGGGCGGGTCCTATCCATCTCCCCCCCCGCTCATCGGCCGGCAAGCATTTCTGCCGCGATGTCGGCGAGGATCTTTATTCCGCGGTCTATTTCGTCGTCCGAGGGCATCGAGTAGTTTAGCCTGAAGCTGTGGCTCTCCTCCTCGGGGTCGGCCGAGAAGGCCGTTCCGGGAACGACAAATACATTCTTCTCGCCGGCGCGCCTTACAAATTCATCAAGGCTCAGGCTCTCGGGAAGCGAACACCAGAGGAAAATTCCTCCCTCGGGGCGGGTGTAGCCTATCTCCTTTGGCATGTATCTGTCGAGGGCGGACAGCATAAGGCCGGCCTTATGGCGGTAAAGCTCCCTTATTCCGCTGATGTGTTCTTCAAGATCGTACTGCTCGATGTATTTTGCGCAGATCATCTGGAACAAAACGTTGGTGTGAACGTCCTCGACCTGTTTGGCGACGACGATCTTTGAGATAAGGTTTTTATCTGCACATAAGAAGCCTATCCTCATGCCCGCAGACAGGACTTTTGAGAAACTGCCGCAGTATATTACCCTGCCTTCCGCGTCCATGCTCTTATATGTCGGAACATCTTGACCGGTAAAGCGCAGATCGCCATAGGGGTTATCCTCCAAAATAAGAATGTCATACTTTTCGGCGAGCTTTAAAACGGCCTTGCGAGTCTCGAGAGTTGTTGTGATACCCGCGGGATTCTGGAACGTAGGGATAGTGTACAGGAATTTTGTATTGGGATTGGCGCGGAGGGCGTCTTCAAGAGCTTCGAGGTCGATGCCCTCGGGGCCTAAGGGAACCCCCACAAGCTTTGCGCCGAGAGATCTGAAAGAATTGAGTGCGCCGATAAACGACGGGTTCTCACATAAAACGGTATCCCCCTCGTTGCACATCACCTTGCAGGTGAGTTCAATGCCCTGCTGGCCGCCGGTGACGATAATAAGATCGTCGTCGGGCGTGCCGATGTCGTAGACTCTTTTAAGGCGTTCCGATACGAGCTTGCGAAGCGGGGTATACCCCTCGGTGATCCCGTACTGAAGCGCTGTCACCGGCTCGTTCTCAAAAATATCGTCGGCGATCTTCTTCATCTCCTTAACCGGGAAGGAATCGGGGTTGGGGTTTCCTGCCGCAAAGGAGATGGAGCCGGGCGTGCCGAGGCTCTTGAATATCTCGCGTATGGCGGACGGCTTAAGGCTTACGAATTTGTCAGATATTTTATACTGCATGTTTAAAACCTCCCTTGAAAAGTGCTTTACTATATTGTTGCGCAAAATTCGGGTTTTGTCAAGAAGATAGATAGAAGATAGATATTAGATGTTAGATGTTAGAGTTTAAAGGTGTCACCTTCGGTGACGGATTTGAATGCAAAGGGTAATGTCCGCAGCAGAAACCGCCGCAAAGAGCGGCGCCAATCACGGCGTTAAGCCCCGCTTTTTCCCTCTATTCCCCCTTATTTCTTATACATTTAATAATAATCCACAGCAAATATACAATAAGTATACCAACCGTGCCGCTGACGGTGTCCAAAAGCACGTCGGTGATCTGGGGGCCGCGGCTCATCGCGAAAAGCTGTATCGTCTCGTCGCAGACGGATATGGCCAGGACCGCCGACCACGCGTTCCAAAGCCCCTGAAAGCCCCTGCCGAGGCCGGACCACAAAAAGCCGAGCTCGGCGCCTATCACCGCGTATTCGACCGCGTGGGCGACCTTTCTGACGTAGCCGAGCAGAAAAGCCCTTATGCCGTCGGGGAAGTTCATAAAGTTCATTATTTTTTCGAGGATCGCGCGCACCCTGTCGCTCAGTTGGCTCGAATCCTGCCCCGGCAGAGCGGAGTTTATCCAGATAAAGCCGACCGTCAGGACGATGAGCGACAGCGATATTATAAGATGAGTCCGTCTTTGCTTCATTTTAAACCCTCCCTTTCCATTCCGATGACCTTAAGCCCTCCCGGACAGGGCGCAAAGGAGATCGCCCAACCTTTATACTCAAAGTTATATATTCTTTCGGGATCGCTCTGATACGACGGCCTCGGGTCGTTTTTTAATATCTCGATGATTTCGCGGAGGGTGTCTTCGTCACACACCCTCAGTTCGGGAGGGATGTCAACGTTTACGGAATAATCCGCAAAGCGATCCGCAAAACCTCCGGCTGCGTCGGGAATGCAATCGGCATAGGGAATATATGGCTTGATGTCGTAAACGGGCGTGCCGTTCATGAGATCGGCCCCCGAAACAACAAGAACCGTGCCCTTGTCATGGGTAAGCTCGGTTTTTATCAGCCTGACGCAGCTAAGCCCGAGAGAATTAGGCCGAAACGGCGAACGCGTTGCAAAAACGCCGACCCTTTTATTCCCGCCGAGCCGCGGCGGCCTTACTGTGGGGCTGAAGCCGCCGCCATGCGCCTCGGAAAAATCCCAAATAAGCCAAAGATGACTGAACTCCTCGATGCCTCTGAGCGCCTCCGGGCTGCGGAACGCGGGTTCAAAAACTATCCTCGAAACGGCGGAGCTGAGCCCGCTTTGCCGCGGAACGCCGAACTTTGAGGTGAATCCGTTTTCAATTTTTGCGATTGCGGTGATCTCCATAACGCCCTCCGAAAAGATACTACCCGAGCATTATATAACATTTTCGCGCGGTTTGCAAGGGCGGATCAGAAGACAGAAGACAGAAAACAGAGGTCAGATATCAGAAGCGCTTTTACCGGGCTTGCGGGGAGATGGAAATATGCGGGGAGGCAGAAGGGGCTACTTGTCGGCGCCGTAACTTTCTGCGCGCGGCGAAAGTACCGCGCTTTCTCGCAGCCTTGTTTCCCCGGCTCTGACTTCTGATTTCTGACTTCTGTCCTCTAATTCGGTCCCGGTCAACTTACGGTTGAGCGAAAAATCACCGGGCGGTTGCGAAAATTTGCCCGAATCAACGAACGCGCCATTGAAAATCGGCATGGAAAAGGGTAAAATATAATCACGGCAAAGGTCAGGGCCCGATTCTTGCCGAATAATTTTAAGGAGTTTTTATTATGGATACGTTAGGTAAAAGAATTTCAGAGCTTCGCCGTGAAAAAGGTCTCACTCAGGACGATGTGGCGGAAAAGCTTCATGTAAGCCCTCAGGCCGTTTCAAAATGGGAGAACGATCAGACCTGCCCCGATATCTCCCTACTGCCCGATCTGTCAAAAATTTTAGGCGTTTCTGTCGATCACCTCCTGACCGGGGAAAACAAGGACGCCCTGCCCGATGTGAGATTTTTGACCGGCGAGGAGAAAAAAGATCTCAAAGACATGATTTTAAGGATCGAGGTGGATTCGGGCGACGGAGACAGAATACGGGTGAACCTGCCGGTCGGGATCGTTCAGCTCGGCATCGAAATGGGTATGTCCATGCCGGAGATCTCGATAAACTCCGACATCCTCAAAAACATAGACATCAAAAAAATACTTGAAGCGGCAAGCATAGGCGCCGTGGGCAACATCATCGACGTAGAAAGCGCCGACGGCGACAGAGTAAGGATGTTTATCGAATGAAAATATCTATACAAACAAAAGAGCTAAGCCTGGTTATCCCTATCCCCATGGCGATCGCGAGCAGCAGACTCGCCGCGAAGCTCGTTGAAAAGAACTCGGACGGCGGCCTCACAGCCGAGCAGTATCGGCGGATAATTAAAGAGCTGAACAAGGAGCTTAAAAGGTTCCGCAAACGCCACGGCCCGCTTACGCTCGTAGAGGTGATTGACGGCGATGAGACGGTGAGGGTGACGATGTAGGCGGGCGATTAGAGGGTAGAAGGTAGAGGATAGAAGTTAGAACGCTCTGCTCGGGGCTTGGGGAACAGCGTGCGACTACAAGGGAATGGGGCACAGTACGATAGCTGCGAACAGAGCGAGGGCTGCCACAGGCACTACGCGGTAAAAGGTATTTGCCGGGAGGAGGCTTTTGGTAAAAATGATCACCTCGATTATTTGGTGGAAAAATAATTGCGTCGCTGCGAAGCATTATTTCTTACCGCTTGCTCTCGCTCGCCATAAAGGCTCGGCTTGCGGAGAAATAAGCAAACCGTCGTTAGACGTTAAACTACCTTTTTGCCTTCCCTCGGCAAAAATTGCCCACAAGACAAGCTGATTTTGCGGCCAATCTACCGTCCACCGGACGCTCTCTTGGGAAAAATCCCGCATGTCTCGCTCGTGCTCAAAGATTTTTAAGCGCATCGTCGCGAGGCGTTATTTCTAACCGTTCGCTCTCGCTCGCCATAAAGGCTCGGCTCACGGAGTTCACGGAGAAATAAGCAAACCGTTGCGAGACGTTAAACTACCTTTTTGCCTTCCCTCGGCAAAAATTACCGCCTCGGTCGGCTCAAAGAGTTTTAATCGCATCGTCGCGAGGCGTTATTTCTAACCGTTCGCTCTCGCTCGCCATAAAGGCTCGGCTCGCGGAGCTCACGGAGAAATAAGCAAATCGTCGTAAGACGTTAAACTACCTTTTTGCCTTCCCTCGGCAAAAATTACCGCCTCGGTCGGCTCAAAGAATTTTAATCGCACCGTCGCGAGGCGTTATTTCTAACCGTTGCGAGACGTTAAACTACCTTTTGCATTCCCTCGGCATAAATTGCCCACAAGACAAGCTGATTTTGCGGCCAATCTACCGTCCACTGGACGCTCTCTTGGGAAAAATCCCGCATGTCTCGCTCGTGCTCACAGAGAAATAATCGCCTCGCTGCTCAACGGCTACGCCGTTGTGCCGCTAAACTGGAGCTGGTGCGCGCTCGAAGCGTAAAAGGTATTCGTAAATTTCCTTGCGGAAATTTTCTCATGCTATTTAAAGCACCCCTCCCCTGACCCCGCCGCTTTTAGAAAGTTAGAAGTTAGAGCGTTAGATGATAGAGCGCCCTACTCGGAGTGAGCGATACAAAGCGGAGTGGTCGAGGGAAAACAAGGTGTTCGCGAGCGAATGCTATTTGAAGCTGGGCAAATACCCTATATAATATTTCCACCCGCGCGCTGCCCAGATGATGAAAAGGTATTCGCGGCGGTGCCGCTCATGCTGTCCAAATAGAAAGCAGAAGTCAGAAATCAGAAGACAGAACGCTCTTCTGTGGCGAGAGTGACAGGGTGCTGCTATCCTACATTGACGGAAAGGTATTCGCAAGCGAATGCTATTTGAATTGCCCCACCCCTGACCCCTCCCCGGTGGGGAGGGGAAATACGGAAAGAAAACTTGCCGGATTTGTAGAAGACTTGTGGATCGCCGAGACCTTGAAAAAGGTATTCGCTCGTGCGGGTTTAAGGTTTTGCGGCACCTGTGGAAATTTCTTGCTGTCTGTTGCCTTCAAATCTCTACCGCCTCCCGCTCATGCTATCACAGCCACCCCACCCCCGGCCCCTCCCCCTCAAGGGGAGGGGAGACGCTCTCAGGTGACCTTTCTGCTGAGTCGTACCCCGGGCGAAGCCCGCCCCGCGCGGAGCGCGGGGCCAGCGGCAGCAAAGCTGCCGCTGCGGCGGCCTCCGGCCGCCGGGGCTTCGCCCGGGGTCTCTGCTACGCAGAAAGGTGGCAGGTTTTGCCATGCCGCACCCGGTTCACTCTCTTTCATATCGGCCTACGCAGAGGGTTACGGCATAGCAGAACCCCCTCCCCTCGAGGGGAGGGGCAGGGGGTGGGGTGATTCAAATAGTATGAGAAAATTTCCGAAAAGGAAATTTGCGAATACCTTTTTATAGTGTGTCAGCGGCAGTTTGTTTTACCTTTCCACGAATGCCGCTCAATGAACCGGATTATTTAAAATAGCATGAGCGAAGCGAATACCTTGTTTCCCCCCCCGTTGTCGAACTCTGTACCGCTCGCCCCGAGTAGGCCGTTCTAACTTCTATCTTCTACCCTCTAACACCTAAAAGCCCCGCGCGAGGCAGGGCAGGTTGCGGCGTCAAAGCGCCTTTTTCATATATCCGTTGAGAAATTCGTAGCCGTCGAGCCGGACCGATTTTTCATAGGTAAATCCCAGGCCCTCATACCAGCGCCGAAGCCGGAGATTTTCGTCGACTATATCTACAAAAGCCGCCGTACAGCCCGCTTCCTTCATCTTTTTAAGGGCGTCGGCGACAAGCTTTCCGCCGATCCCGAGATGACGAAACTCAGGCAGAACGGCAAGGTTATTCAGCTCGCAAACGCCGTCTTTTGGCCGCGCAAGCGAGTAAAATCCCACTATTTTTCGGCCGACATCATAGCAGAACATCGGGCGCTTTTCGCCGTCATACTGACGGTAAAGGCGCTCTTTTGATATAAGATATCCCGTGAATAAGGGCGATTTTTCTTTGGTATATCCGAACTCGTCGGCCACCGTCATGAAGCTTTTTCGGATAACCTCCGCGCACTCGGGTATGTCATCGCGAAAAACAGGCCGTATAATCCCCTCGTCAGATGTGATCATAAACCTCCTGCTCCGATGAGATCGGTATAGCGTTCACGACCTCAATATCGCTTTTCTGCTCGGCGTCTTCGGCCTTGATAATATCATCTACAAGCTTATTATAGCTCTTTTTCTGCAGGGTCGTTTTCGCTTTTTTATAGATAAACGGCACGGCCGCAAGCCAGATCGGACGGCGCTTTTTCTGTTTTGCACCCGCTCTGGGGTTGGGTCTTTTGAACAATCCGCCTACCGCAGCAATCAAAACGGCAGACGCCGCAGTTATAAGCCCCGCCGACATCTTCTCCGGCGTTAGCCTGTTTGAACCTACGACAAACCCTCGCTTGCCGTCCTTTGAAAAATGAGATATAAGCATGATTCGCTCCTTTTCGGATACCGCGCGCCCCGGCTCGGCCAACACGCCGCGCAAAGACGATTTGCGGGCGTTTGCGGGGCTTTTTTGATATTATATCACAATGCGACAAAAAGCGCAAGGGCGGCAAGAAGATAGGTATTAGGTATTAGGTGTTAGATGTTAGAGGCGCGCATTCACGGGCGGGTGGTACAGCCTGCGGCCACAGGGGGGTAAAAGGTATTCGCTTACGCTCATGCTATCCGATTAGAAAACAGAGAACAGAAATCAGAAAACAGAAGCGCTCTTACCTGGGCGGGAGTGACAAAGAGCGTCGCCGCTGCCCAGTTGGAAAAAGGTATTCGCAAATTTCCTTGCGGAAATTTTCTCATGCTATTTACAGCCACCCCACCCCCTGACCCCCTCCCCTCGAGGGGAGGGGGTCTGCTATGCCCTAACCTTCTGCGCAAGCCGGGCAGGGAAGGGGCGAACCGGGCGCCGCAAGGCAAATCCCGTTACCTTTCTGCGTAGCAGAGGCCCCGGGCGAAGCCCGCCCCGCGCGCCTGCGCGCGGGGCCAGCGCGCCGTAGGCGCGCTGCGGCGGCCTCCGGCCGCCGGGGCTTCGCCCGGGGCCCTGGCAGAGAACAGAGGTCAGATATCAGATAGCAGCCGCTCTCCTTTGTGAGCCAGCGGTAAGCGGTACCGCCACCGGGGGAGGTACCCTCTCACTTTCATATTACCTCAATCCCTGAGCCGCCATCAACTAACTACTACCAACTAATCCCTAACCCCTATCAGAGTATCCCCAAAAGTTCGTTCAATGTTCTGACGGTGTGATCTGCGGGCGTCTCAGGCCCCAAAAGCGCCGCGCCGGCAAACATTCCTTGCAGCACCCTGACCGTGGTCATGCCGAGAAGCTTGGCCGGAGCTATGTCGTTGTCGGGCCGGTCGCCGATCATCGCGGCGTTTTCGGCACGGCAGCCCGCGCGTTCAAGGGCGATCTTAAAAATTCTGAGATCAGGCTTGGCGACGCCCTCCTCGGCGGAAAGCGTGACCATATCAAAATATTTTCTGATGCCGCGCTCGGCCATTCTCTGCTCCGCGCCGGCGGATTGGTTCGCGATTATTCCGAGAGAATACCGCTTTGAAAGCTTCTCCAATACGCCGAACGCCTCGGGATAGACCGCTTCGAGCGACGAATCCCAATGCGGAACATCAAGGCCGAAAAAATCGGCGGCCACCTTTACCGGGGCATAACTTCCCGCGGCAAGTTCAAAAATTTTGTCGATAAAAACCTCTCGCGGCGGCGCTCCCGGCTGCCTCAGCGCGGCTTCGATCCTCGCATTTACACAGGCCGACTCGTCGATCAGCGTCGACCCGAGATCGAAAAACAAATGTGTGATCATGCGGTTTGACCCCTTTTTAGATATTAGAAGATAGAACGCTTTGCCCGACGCTATGCAATAACTTTTTAAAAGCATTTACATCATTTTTTGCTATGATAAATGCAGATTTACGGTATAAAATTCTCGATCCTATACTGCTCCACGACCTCATCTCCGACCAATGTGATCGCCTTTTGCGGGCAAAGACTTATACAGCGGTAGCACATCGTGCACTTGCCGTGCGGCACGGCGGCCCGATTTTCAACGGTGAGATTTTTCATCGGGCAGACCCGGGCGCAATTTCCGCAGCCAGTACAAAGCGCTTCATTTATCTTTAATTTATCGCTATATCGCTTTGTCTTGCCGTAGAACCACAGCCTTTGACCGAATAACCCCGCGGCGTGAGCAAAAATCCCCAAACCGTCGCGCGGAAATTTTCCGCTCATGATTTGCAAAGCCGTCCGTTCGATCTTTTCTTCCGCGCGTTTGATTATTGACATATTCTCGTCTTTGCTTTTCTTGAGGAGTTTGCTGTCGCATACGCTGTCCGGCATTTTGATGTGCAGGCCGCCCAAAACCGTTGCGCCGCACCTTTTCAGAAGCCTCGCCGCACAGCCTGCGCCGTCGCCGCTGAAAGCCCCCATTGTCGCAAGACAAAGGACGTTTTTGCCCTTCCATAGATCAACATTTTCTGTGATAAGATCCCGAACCACCTTCGGAGCGTTGGAAAATTGAACCGGATATCCGAGGATAACGTTGTCATAAGCCGATATCGTGGAGACTGCCTCCCCGTCCTCGATCGCAACGACCGGGGCGTTTTCATCTAACATCTTCGCCAATTTTGAAACGCAAAACCTTGTGTTCCCCGTTCCGCTCAGATAAATTGCGCAGTACTTATTTTTCATATTGATCTCAACCGGCTTTCGTTTTTTATATTGTATGATCATATCAGATTATAAAGAAAAAGTAAATGACCCCGCCCGAGGGAGATGTGGCCGAAACGGACACATCATAGGTATTAGATATTAGATGTTAGAGCTTAAAGGTGTCACCTTCGGTGACAGATTTTAAATAAACGAATAATGCGGGCGATTTAGACACTCCCATGATCAGAAGACAGAGGGAAGAGGGCAGAAGACAGAAACGCTCCCTCGGGGGCGGGTGGTACAGCACACGACGCCGCAACTTAATTGTAAAAGGGAATCGATTAGCGAATGCTATTTTAAATTGCCATACCCCCTCCCCCAAAAAACCTCAGCCGCCGGTGAGATGCCGGCGGCCTGAAAAGTTATTCGATCACAATGCGCCGATCAGGCTTTAAACTCCTTCACCCAGAGGCCGTGGAGGTTGCAGT
>CANRHA010000010.1 GCA_947630315.1 uncultured Clostridia bacterium | reverse complement strand
TTCGATTCAAGATACTTTACTATCTCATTCTTTGTCTTAGGGCTTTCCGGCTTCACAAGGATCGGGAACATCATGTAAGTGTGCTCGATGTTCTCAGGGTGCCTCGGAAGCTGTATGTACTTTTCCACCGGTTCAAGCCCTTTGATGAGATAATCCGCGTTTTTATGCCTCGCGCCCATTATCTCGTCTACTCTTTCAAGCTGACCGAGGCCGAGAGCGCCTTCGAGTTCGCCTACGCGGTAACTATATCCAAGGCGCACAAATGTGAATCGCCTGTCCATATCCGTCTTAAGCCGCTTCGGGCATACCTGATTGCCATCGGAAGCTATACATCTCTCGCAGGTGCAGGCTCTGCCGTGAGCGACGAGTGAACGCAATATCTCCGAAAGTTCGGAATCGCTTGTACACATGACACCACCGACGCCCGTAGTCAGGGTGTGCGCTACATAGGTGCTGCACGCCATAATGTCACTGAAGCTGCCGACAGTCTTGCCATTTATCTTCGCAAAATGCGCCTCGGCACAGTCCTCTATGATTCTAAGATCATGTTTCTTTGCAATTTCGCTTATTTTGTCCATCTCACAGGGCATACCGAAGCAATGCACCGGGATTATACAACGTGTTTTTTGGGTTATATGCTTTTCGATCTCATTTGGATCCATGTTGTAGGATTTTATATCTACATCCACAAAAACAGGCTTTAATCCCGCATGGAGAACAGAGTTGGATGTCGCGATAAAAGTGATTGCAGGAACAAGAATCTCCGCGTCATCTTCCCAATTATATTTTTCTTTAAGCGCCAGAATTGCAAGGTGAAGCGCGCTGGTGCCGCTGTTGCACATGACGCCGTATTTGTGCCCGTGCATATTCGCGAACATCTTTTCAAACTTTGCTACATATTTTCCCTGCGAAAGTCGCTGGCTGTCGAGGGCGTCCATCACATATTTCTTTTCAATGTCAGTGACCGACGCGTAGCCCACTCCGATTTTGTCCATATATCTCACCTTTCCGCGTTAAGGGCTGCTTTCTCCCTCTTCGCCATTTTTCTGTCATGCTCCGCCATGATCCGAATCAGTTCCTCATAGCTTGTCTTCTGCGGGTTCCAGCCTAAGACCGTCTTTGCCTTGGTCGGGTCTCCCCAAAGGTTTACGACATCGGTCGGGCGGTAGAACTTCGGGCTGACCGTGACCAGCATTTTGCCGGCTTTTTCGTCATACCCTTTCTCGTCGAGACCCTTGCCCTCCCAGCGGATATGTATACCGTTCGCCGCAAACGCCTTTTCCGCAAAGTCGCGGACGGTGTGCTGAACGCCGGTTGCGATAACAAAATCATCGGGCTTGTCCTGCTGCATAATGAGCCACATACACTCGACATAATCCTTCGCATAACCCCAGTCGCGGAGGCTGTCTAAGTTGCCGAGTTCCAAATGATCCTGCAAGCCCTCGGCGATTCGACCTGCCGCAATCGTGATCTTTCGGGTGACGAAATTCTCACCACGCCGCTCGGATTCGTGATTAAAGAGGATTCCGTTGCAGGCAAACATTTCGTATGCCTCGCGGTACTCCCTCGTGATCCAGAAGCCGTACTGCTTTGCGACGGCGTAGGGCGAATACGGGTGGAACGGCGTGGTCTCGGACTGCGGAACTTCCTCAACTTTGCCGTAGAGTTCCGAGGTCGAGGCTTGGTATATTTTCGTTTTCCTCGTCAGACCGAGTATGCGGACAGCTTCGAGGATCCGCAGAGTGCCGATCGCGTCGACGTCTCCGGAGTATTCGGGAACGTCGAAAGACACCTGAACATGGCTCTGCGCGGCCAAGTTGTAGATCTCGTCGGGCTGAACTTCGCTGATGATCCTGATCAACGACGAGCTGTCCGACAAATCGCCGTCGTGTAGGGTGAGTTTGTCCTTTATGTGGTCGATGCGGCCTGTATTCGAGATGGACGCGCGGCGGGTTACGCCGTGAACCTCGTAGCCTTTTTCAAGCAAAAATTCGGCAAGATAGCTGCCGTCCTGACCGGTGATGCCGGTGATGAGTGCTTTTTTCATGGGGTGACCTCATTTCCTGTGTTTGATTTTATCCATAACTATGTTAAATAAGCTTTTGAAGTATCCGCACATATCCTTAAAATGTGGGCTGCGGAAATATATAAGAAGATTTATTGCAAGCGGCACTGTGCCCCAGACTAAAAATCTGAGAAGAATGCCTACAACGGTTATTGGCAGGCGCCTTGTGAGGAGATATACGACTGCGCCTTCAACGAGAACGACTGCGAATAATCCTGCGTGTTTCAGAAGATATTTTTTTACTGATTGCCCGAAGAAGCCGCCTACCACAAACCTGATCCGGCCGTAGGCGATGGGAAGAAACGCCACAAATGTGCCGATCTGAACGCCGGTCACGCCTAAAGGCTTTGCAAGTGCTACCGACACGATGATATTCAAAATTGCCGACAGGAGCATACAATTGCGGTCTTGCCTGTAATCGCCGAAAACGCTGCGGTATTTGTAGACGATTTCCCAAACTGCGCCGAGGTAGATGGTCAAAGAAAACGTAATTACAAACGAATACGGAAGCAAGTATTCCGTACTTCCAAGCCAGACTTGTATTGCAGGTTGGAAGAAGACAAGGAAACCTGCGCTGATGTAGCTTGCAAAGAAATAGCTGAAAACATCAAACATCTCAAACTGTTTCCAAAGCTCGTCCTTGCTGCGATCGCTATACACGATATTTCCGATTGCCGCCTGAACAGGGTTCAAAAGGCGGTAAAACAGGACATTAAGCACACCGGTTTTCAAGACAAAATAGTTACCGTACAGCGCGACATCTTTGATTCCGCAGATTGCTGAAATAATAATGTTGTCTGTGCCCCCGTAGATCACGCCAGCTATCTTGTGAATCAAAAGATTCTTGATGTCTGGAATCATGTTGCGCCGGTCGATGTCTTCGCGGGTTATCTTGTATTTGTCTTTCAGATACGGATAATCCTTATTCGATTTCAGCATTATCAGGACATTTGCGAAAAAAGTGATCGAAAGCTGAATCATGAGATAGAGGATGTAATTCTTGAAGATCACGAGCATCCCGAGCTGGATCACCTGAACAATTATGTTCGCGAAAAAGTCTATCTCGACTGTTACATATTCCTTTTGATCCGCGGCATATATCGTCCTCCTATATGACAGAAAATACCCTGCAATAGTGCTCGCTAGCTGCAAAAAATAAACTGTGTAAAGATATCCGTCACTGCGTGTTGAGCCCTTCGCTATGTACGGCACAAAGACACAAGCAATAAGCCCGAGTACAGTGACCGCGCCAGCAATTATGCGATATACCCACTTGTACAGGTACATCAGCTTGCCGATCTCCTGCTTGTTGTCCGTCACAATTTCGCGATAGAGGTGGAAGGAAATTATCCCGCCTATGCCGAGTTCCGCGACCGAGAGGATCGAGAAAATATTCCCGAATACGCTCTGATAGCCGAGATATTCGATGTCCAAAAACATTACGAATATACGGCGGTTGACAAACTGCAAAAGCAGCGTCAAAATTTGGCCGATTACCGAGATTATGCTGTTTTTAAGGGTTTTGGTGGAGGTCATGGTTGTTCAGCGCTTCCCGTTTCTTTCATCTTTTCTTTGTCCGCTCTGTATCCTACTCATTTATTCCGTTATTTAAAACTATAACTTCATCAAATATTCTGTCCAAAGCTAAATTTACATATCTTGCAGCAAGAGAAACATTGGATAATCCACATATAAGGACACCGCAATTTGCCAACGTATAAACATCTCTTAATACTTCTAAGCCCAATTTATAATGATGAAATGGACGATCACTTGGCGTAGAATGCGGGCCAACATCATTATCCGTTCTAAATGCATCTTTGTAATAAACAAGTTTATCTGAAAACTCTTTTTTAAATTGCTCAATAGCGTTTAAATCATCTGTTGCTAAAAAGACTTTATCATATTTTCCAGAAATCAAAAGTTCCTTTACTTTCTTTATATGCTCTGCTGGTTGAATTTTTACTGGATGACCTTTAAGGCCTATACCGTAATCCGTTCCTCTGACATGAACTCCTATTACTTTACGAGGCTCGCCAACCAGATTAAGTATTTGTTCAGATATATATCCATTTGTCCTATCATTCAGCTGAATATACTTCTTATACAAAAATGCTGATCTTTTTAATATATTATCACTATAAAACCATCCGTCGTTTTCATAAGCTTTATCACGACAAAAATCATTAGAACGATGTAGCTTTATAACATTTTTGTAAGCATAAATAGAACTGTACTTTATATCTGAAATCGGTTTAAAATAATACTCAAAAACATTATCCGTCTCTTTCTCTAGACCAGGCTCATAATAGAGCGTTTTCGTTGACCATAATACCGATGGAGTTGCTCCCATAATATCAGCGCAGTTCAAGCATGACATAACTTCCAAAAGCATAGCGCAGAACCCGGAATAACATGTATCATTACAAATTCCAACGATAAGTTTATTCGGCTCTCTGTCTCCATAGTGATGTACCAAAATCGATGCGGCATCATAATACTGCTGTTCGTAATATCCACGCACTAATTTGATGTATTCTGGATCATTTATATTTTTTATGCATCGCGCCAAAGCGTAAAGTCTATCATTCTTTTTAATTGCCTCTTTGATTTTTTTAAGCATATTATCACTCCACTAATCTTATTTTTAAATACAATATCCTAGAGATTTAGTCTCATCTTACAAAACAAATAACGATTAATATCGCTCATAGCCTTTTTATAACTATCACTACCATATTATAATAATCGTAATACAAATTTAAAGATAAGCTGTTTTATTATTATCATATTCATCTTACTTTATTTATAACATATTGTAATCAAAGACACACTAATTTCATTATTGAAATCTTAAGTTTAATCAAGTATTTATAGTATTAGCACATTCCTTCGTAAACCCCTGCGATGCGTGGCCCATATAGAAGATGCATGTCTGTCGCTTATAAGCTAAACATAACAACCACTGCTGCGAAGATCACAAAGATAAAATGTTGGCCACAAAAGTGTAGTTAATAAAATTTGTAAAATTGACTTTGTCAATCTGATAACTCTATTTTTCTTCCAATTCTATTATTTTATCAATGAAATGCGTAGGCGAAAAGCTTCCGTCATAATGATAGTCAACTGGAATCTGCTCCTTGACCCAACCCCAGTCAATATCCTCAGGCTTTTCAAAAAAGTGAATGTAATCAGGATTGTAAAACGGAAGATTCACTACATTTATATTATTGGTTAGCAGCTTCTTATTGTATACTATTGCCTCATAATATCTTAGCGTCGAGCCTGATTGACCAGCGCTTAAAAGTTCTAAAATGCAGTTGCATTTCACCATTTCTTCCAAACTTGATTTATATGAAATACGCTGATTGTATATTATTTTATCATCATTGTTTTTGCTGATATTTGTTCCTATAACGCGAACAAGCGATGTAATTCCATTTCTCTGCGCTAATTCAAAGATTCTTTGTATAGTTTTAAGCCTGCCTTTATCTAAGCCTATGTAATATATATCTTTTACAATATTTCCACTCGTTACAATATTCATTTTAGAATATAAATTCTCACATTCGATATATCCATATTTCTGAGCATCAACATAATCAAATGTAAAAATGTAATCCATAAAAGGAATATAAGGCTTCGTATATTCCCGATGGAATTCGGTCTGAGCATTGAGTAAAAACAAAACACATATTACGTTAAAGCGTTCTTTAAGCTTTTTTATATATGCTGAAGTTATCGGATAAACAGTATCTGGAAAAATCAAAATATATTTTAATTCTTTTACAAAATTTATTTCATCTAACGTATATTTCCATTTTTCCTTAAAAGGTAAATTTATTATTCTGTTAATTTTTTTACTGTAATGAAGCCTTCTGATAAAGCAAAGCGCCTTATTGGATTGCGATTTAAATTTTGATTCTAAAATAGTTACTCGTGAATCATCATATAAATCAGCAAACGTGCTTTGATTTAAATCATTCCAGCTTCCCTCTGGCATAATAAAATATATTCTGTAATTTCCTTCACTCATTTTTATTCATCACCCATTTTAAAGTCAATTATTGAGATTATAAAATCCAATTGTAATATTAAATATTTGATTATTCTCTACTCAACTTTATTTGTCTGAAATAATTATGTACTCATCTAAAGCGAAAAAAATATTTTTTGCTTCATGGTCGGCCTCCCGCCAAGAATTTATAGACAACGTAAAAGTCTTTGTAAAACCTAAGCCCTGCTCAAACTCAGCCATATCAGGATATAGGTATGTTATAAAGTCATGCTCTGCATTTATCTATCTCTCTTTTGCAACGTCGACACAGACCCCGAGTCAGAAACCGTCAACATATAAGAATAGTATGTCAGCTTGACCTTTCTCCTGAAATTTGCGATGATTATGCCGTATATCCGCTCATATATTACGCAAATTTCTCTCACCGATCGTTACAGAAAGCATTATTTTCTTTTGGGATAATTATCACCGTAATTTCATAACACAACGGTACAGAAAGTATCTCCACTATCTCGTTCAAAGTGCTTTCGGGAATTGATTGGAATATCACAATGTTCATGGATAAGTCCTCATTCTTTTTTCGCTGTTATATGAAATATTCTCGCCGTCAGAAGTTGACGGTAAAACGATGCAGTACTTGGATCATAAAATATATGCTAACTGTATTTTTGTCATCGGCTCGGTCAGGAAACTGGAACTGTTGAGTCTGCCACGCAAATGTTAGATCATCATTCAAATTAGCATTATCTCTCTGAACATTAATATAATTCTTGGTAACTTAGCAATAACCAATTTCCTCGTAAAACTTTGATGCAACAGCAAAGGAAATCAATCAATACTGCACCTAATTCGTCATAAGAGGTTGCTATGGATAGAAAATCGTCTCAGCATCCTGTGATGCTCACTTTCATACTCAGCCTTTAATCTGACTGAGAAAAGACTCGCGCAGCGCATCAATCACAAAAAGCATTACCGATACGGTTATTTTAAAGATTTCGTAAAATACATTTTTAGAAATCTTGCTAAGGTATATACTGACAATTGCCAAATTTTAAAATCTTCATGCGTTATTCTCATCGCATGCACAGAGCACAACCTTTTTATTTGCCCTGTTGTTTTGTCAAGATATTCTTGCAGAAATATGACCCATGTCATAGGCTTTCTGCATTTGTACATGCCATATGCACTTTTGAATAACTCTCTTTATAAAGTCATGTCAACGTAAATTATCTATTGTAAGAAGATGCCTCGAAGAAAACCGCGATGCCATTTAAGCTAACTGTTAGCGAATGAAGAATCATTCTCCACCTGTAATAATTTTAAATCGTATCCCACCTTAATAATATTTGTTCAAATATAAGTCACTGATAATGCAATGCTTGACCATTTTGTTAGTTTTACTTATAACTTAAAAATCCTTTTAATGTATAAACTGCACGAACTTTTCTTGCCTCTGCCACTGTATTATTCTTTTTTAGGCTTTGAAATATCCAAACTAAAAGATTTCCAACAACTGTGCGCAATAAATAATAACACCCCCAGAACTTTGAGTAATTTATAATAGTTTTTTTGAACAGAGCACCTGCCCCATATGAATAACTTGCTAACTTTTGCAACGGTATCTCATCGATGGAAGGAATACCATGATATATTTTATTTTTTGAGGTGAAATATACTACTTTATTTTGATGCAAAGCGCTAAACAAAACATCCGTGTCCTCTCCTGAACCATATACACTGCCAAGACCGAATTTTTCATCAAACATGACAGATTTAAGAAAATCTGTTTTTAATATCATACAGGCGCTGCAAAGTCCCTTGAATGCATTTTTCCAATGAATTGTGCAATCGGTTAAATCAGATACAAGAATATTTTTATGGGGATCAAGCAAAACTCCAATTAAAGCGGTCGGGCTTATTCTGCCTATCATTTCAGACGATAAACTCAAATAGTTTTCATCATATAATGCGTCATCATCTATCAGACAAACATAATCCCCAGACACATAATTCAAGCCGATATTTCTTGCATGTGATAATCCCCTTCGTTTAATGTGTATATAATTTATTCTATCATCCATAGTAGCGATAGTGTCATCGATTTGTTCTTTGTCACTTTGATCAACAATTATTATTTCATAATTATCATAAGTTTGATTTAATAGTCCTTTAACACAAGCTTTTAAGAGTTCAGGTCTGTTTAAAGTTGCTATTAAAAATGAAAACTTAATATTCATATATTATTCCCTTTCTATCGTATCATCCCCTCTCAAATAGGCATCAATAACCTTAAATTTTAATGTAATAATTGCGTTTTAGGATGATACTCCAAGTCTCTGCTGCGTGTTGTTATTTCCCTTGCAGGAACGCCTCCTACAACAGTATAAGGCTTTACATCGTGAGTAACTACAGCTCCGGCAGCTATAACTGCACCTTCTCCTATCCTCACGCCCTGAACTATCGTAGCCCCAGTACATATCCATGCATAATCGTCAATAACAATTGGTTCAAAAACAGCTTCAAATTCTGGAGAGTTTATGTTATGACTACCGGTTATAAGCTTAACATAGCTTGCTATGCAAACGTTATTGCCTATCTTTACCCCGCCCCGAGAATCCAAAAGAGAAAACCAACCCACTGTACTGTAATCCCCGATTTCAAGCCCTTTGGGAGACAATACTTCAACGCGTCTGAAAAGATAGCTTTTGCCTATTTTTGCACCCATCAGCTTGTAAAACAGCCTGCGAAAATGCCTGCTGGGAATTTTATTAATAAATATATTACCGAATAGCGCTATGGCAGAATATAAATATTTAAAAGCAGTATTAAAAATTTTCCTAATGCTTTTCACTACTATCTCCTCATAATCTTTTATTTTAAATCAAGCTGTTTGGCTCTCCTAAATTATTGGTAAAAGCCAAGCAAAGCCAAAAAGGAACATATGACCAACTTCCGAACTGAATCGGGAGCGCCAGCAACACTGCTACCAGCATGCACATAAGACCCATATTATCCTTTGCGATATGTTTAACGCCCAAGCGCTTTATACAGTTAACAATAAGAAAAAAGAACAATACTGCCCCAAATATACCAAATTCACTAAGTGCGCATAAATAAATCGAAACTTCTGTAGGAGAACCGTTTAACATTATATAAATTATTTCCGGCGTTCCTCTTGCATATGGAAAATACTCTTTAATATAATCAACTACAACGCTCTTGAAATCACCACCGCCTATTCCAAAAAGCATATGATCTTTAAAAACAAGCAGATGAATCAAGGGAAAACCGACTCTAACAAAAACTGATGCATCGTACATAAAAGCATTTCTAAGCGTCGTGAACCCTAATATTCTTCTTGCCATATATGTATTCGGCATAAGCAACAATATCCTATAAAACAGAAAAAGCGCAACTGCCATCAAGCCTATAACGGAAAGGAGCTGTCCAAAAAACTTCAATAATCTTTTATCTCTATATGCACTTAAAAACAAATATAATAAACTTGCTACTATCAATGTAACTATTCCCTGAGCCGAAGCAGATATTAAAAAAAGCACTGCAGATAATGCCAAGCACAATACATTAATAGCTTTTCGCCCTGTTTTCATTTTCAAAAGGCTATAATAAGTAACCATCGCAATAAGCATATGCATTGAAGCCCATGATGCCTCATATGTAGTCATACACAGCCTTCCTGTTTGCCAGCCGCCAAATACTATATGAAATACGGTAATAATAGCGGAGGGCAAAGCACCCTGTAAAGCAAGGTATTCTACTACTCCTACAATCAGCGGAACATAGTATGCTTTTCCAAGTAATTGTACAATGTATTTAAACATGTCACTTATATTATCGGAAAACTTTTCATGCAAATACATATCAGCAGATAAAAAAACCATTATGCCAATCATGAACGTCAGTATAAATTCAGCATAAATAGAAATTGATTTTACATATGCTAAATTTGTAAATATCGAAAGAAATGCCGTATATAAAAACAGAGTTATTAAATGCATTCCGTTTTTGCTTAATGAAACACGCCATCTTCGATTTATCACCATATATATGAGTAAAATGAAAAACGGATATATTGAAATTGGCGCATACTGTGAAGGTATCAAATAATGTACTGCATCATACGGCAACAAAATAATAGCCAATTTAAAGAGACTGTCTTCAGTCTTAGTTGTTCTCATATAGCACTTCCCACTCTTAATTACAAAGCATTAAATTTTTGCCTTTCATAATACAAATCAACCAATCACTAATTAAGCTAATCTATAGTTCTTCTATAAGCATCTATATATTCATTAACAATATTATCCCATTTGAAACGTTCCACGATAGAATCGGCAATTTTCTCTCTAACTTCATGATCGTATTCGCCGTCGACTATTTTTTTTATTTGTTTCACGAGACTATTTGTGTCATTTAAATCAAAGAACAACCCATAGTCCTTGCTAATTTCACGGTTGGTAGGTATATCACTGCATATTAAAGGCAGATGATTGACCATACACTCGAGCTGAGGTATTCCGAAGCCTTCGTATATAGAAGGGAAAATGTATGCTGCTGCATTTTTGTATAGCCAATCTCGTTCTTCACCAGAAATATATCCTGTTGTCATAATGTCTTTGCTATAAAATGAATTATCAATGAGTTTTTTGTACTCGTCATACCCTATTCCCGGACGACCTGCCAGCACAAGCTTATATAGAGTATCCGAACATTCCGTTTTATACTTTATAAATGCTTCGATAAGAATTCCCAAATTTTTACGTTTCTCAACAGTTCCCACAAACAAAAAATATTTTTTCTCATTGAGCAGGCCACTATAGTGCGGCTCTATGGCAACATCTTCAGAACTGCTTTTTGAATCAATTCCGTTAGGCAAAACCACAATGTTTTTAGCTTTCGGAAATTTCTTTTCTATCTCCTTTTTTACTGAATTCGAAACGGTTGTAACCATATCGGCCTTTTTAATAGAATATTTTATGCAAAGTCTGTTATACATTCTATACATAAAGTTAAGTGATTTCGGATAGAGAAAAGCCACCATATCATGTATTGTAACAGCATATTTTACTTTTTTTGAGCGTCTAATCGGAATGACAAAATTTGTGAAATGAACTATATCAAACTCTTCACACTTTTTTATATATGCTTTTGAATTTATGTAGAACAAATATAGAAGTCTCGCTGCTTTCCTCGACTTCTTTATTTTATCAAATTCCAAAACATCTACATTTTCTTGCCCCAGCGCCATTTTGAGTGAATTAAACAGATTTAAACTGTAAATTCCTATACCTGTTCCAACTTTTATCTGCATTCCGTCGTCTATTAGAATTTTCATCACTTCTCACGGCCCTCTTTTTAAACTTTTTATCATAGCTCCAGCTTTTTAAACTGCTCAAAAATAATATCCCACTGGAAGTTTTCTTCAATAAACTTCTTTGCATTTTGCCCAAGCTCATCACATTTTTCCTGCGAAATCATCAGCTCATCGACATGCCTTGCTATATCCTTGGGCTCATCGCTGACTATCCAATGCTTACCGTTTTCTGCCCATATTCCCTCTGCGCCGATAGAATTCGTGACAACTGGCAATCCCATAGCCATTGCTTCCAGTATCTTTGTTTTTATTCCAGTTCCATAGGCAAGCGGAGCAAGAAAAACAGTACCTTCTTCTGCATATTGCCTTAAATCATCCACCTTACCAATAAATCGTATTTTTTCTATACTCTTGAACTCATCAGCTATTTCATCAGGACAGTTTCCAATGCATACAAAGCTTTCCAATCTTTTGCAAAGCGGTACAATATCTCGTGCAATCATTCGTATTGAATCCGCATTAGCAGGCGTTGCAATATTCCCCACAAAAACCGCTCTGCCCTGAATCTTTTTGACATTTAAATTTTGAGAATAATATCCATAGTCTACTCCCAAACTTACGGTAACTGCTTTGTCTGCACCGTATTTCTTGTTAAATTCCTCTGTTTCAATCTCCGACACTAATACTACCTTGTCATATAGCTCCGAATAATACTTTTCGGCGTTTCTCATTCTAGGTATCTCTATTTTTAAAACAAATTTCTTTATTAAGGTACATTTTAAAGCTTTTTGAATTATACCCGGTAGGTTCTGTTGATAATTCCCAGCAATATTAGTTTTATCCGAAAGCGAATTTAATTGACGCTCATATCTTTTTGACAGCATATCATCAATATCGAGTATTTTATTGCATGAAAATTTATTTAATGCGGCATAATACGGCGCAAGTCTGATCATATCAACTATTACGGCGTCATATTTATTATCTTCTATTATGCGAGATATTTCTTTGCAATTATTCTTACTGAAATATAAAGAACACTGCAACGGCCACTTAGGGCTTGATATAAAAGATTTAAGTACTAAGTTTTTAATCATTTCAATTTTACCAACAGCAGATGCCAGCATCACATTGTTAATAAAAGGTGGTTTTTCGGACAAATGCTCTGATTTGTCAAAAGCATAAACATCAACATCATAACTGTACTTTTCATGAAGCCCTCGACAATAATGAAACATTTCAGCTTTATGCCCATCTACCGGCGGCCAAAAAATTCTATTACTAATGTATAATAATTTTTTCATTTCGCTTACTCCATTCAATTTAAATAATAAACTTTTATGATCTTGCATTAACTGTTAAATCAAAAAAGACTTTTTCATATTTATCTCCTCACAATTATTTTATCCTCTTTACTAATCTCTTCACCCGTCTGCACCTCAATGACCATCATGTCGGTCTTGGCAAGCAGGGTGTGCTTTTTACCTCTCGGAATTGCAACGGTGCTGCCCTTTGTAACGGGAATCGTCTCCCCATCAACAACCGCTTCGCCCTCGCCGCTGATGATGTTCCAACATTCGTTCCTCAGCTCGTGGCTGTGATATGTCATCTTGCCGCCGGCTTTAAGGGCGATTTTGACTGTCATCGCGCCCGGCTGAGCGTCGATCACCGTATACGTTCCCCAGCTCTTTTCGGCAAATTTAATTTCGGTGCTTATCTTTTCGACGTACGGCTTCATGTAGCCGCTTCGCTCCTTATCCGCGACCAAAATCCCGTCGCCCGAAACCGCGATAATAAGATCTTTCAGGCCCATGCCGAGCACAGGAATGTCAAGCTCGTTAATTACATTTGTATTCTCGCAAGTGTCGTCCAGCAACGTGTTTCCCTTGGTTGGTTCGGTCATGACCTCTGCCAGCATATTCCAAGTGCCGATGTCCTTCCACTCGCCCACGTACCGCATGACCTGAATGCTCGGCTCCTTCTCAACGACGGCATAGTCGAAGCTTATTTTTGACAAATCCTCATATTTATTAAAGAGGTCGTTGTAATCAGTGTAATCAATAATTTCGTGGGATTTATTGATGATATATCCGAGCTTAAATGCAAATACTCCGGCATTCCAGAGCGCTCCGCGGTTGATATATTCCTCAGCTTTTTCGGCAGTCGGCTTCTCCTTAAATTCCGAAACAGGACTAAAGTTTTGTGATGTCGCAGGAATTATGTACCCATATTTTTCGGAGGGATAAGTAGGCTCGATACCCATCAAAGTGAGATTTGTACCGCCTGATGCCGCAAGATTGGCAAGCTCGGCTACCGCCTCATAGTAAGAATTTTCCACATATGGGTCGACCGGGCAGACCACGACGGGGTCGTCGAGGCTAACGCCCTTGACATCATGCAGAAATGCCGCAGCCAAAGCGATTGCCGGGAAAGTGTCGCGGCGGCATGGCTCAACACAAACCGAGGCCCTTGAGCCGAGCTGGTTTTTGATCGCCGAAACCTGCGATTTTGAGGTTGCGATCGTGACCGAAGCAGACGGCGAGACCGACGTGATTTGGCGATAAACCCGCTGAACCATCGACTCATACGGCTCGTCCGAGCTGCCGATTTTGAATAACTTTATAAACTGTTTCGAGCGGATTTCGTTTGACAGCGGCCACAACCGCGTTCCCGACCCGCCGGAGAGGAGAATGATGTTCAAAGAATTCATAAATTACTTCGCTCCATTCTTTTTAAGCACAGCAAGTGCTGTAGCAAAAACTATTTTTATATCAAGCGTCGCTGAACGGTTTTCTATGTAGTAGAGCTCCATTTTCTGCCGCTCACCGGTATCGTAAAGCGCGTTATTTCGCGCATACGCCTGCCAGTAGCCGGTCAGCCCCGGTTTCACCGACAAAAGCGCTTCTTGCTGCTCGGGAGTGTAGTATCTTTCCAATTCTTCTTTGAGGATCGGTCTCGGTCCGACCAAAGACATATCCCCTTTTAAACAGATGTTCCAGACGATTTGCGGGAGCTCGTCGATCGAAAGCTGTCTTAACCTCGCGCCAAAACAGGTTTTACCGTCGCCAGGCTTCTTGTAACTGATCAGCCTTGGGTCGTCGTCAAGCTTGTATTCACGCTTGTATTCTTCAAGCTGCTCGGGTGTGAGCATGTTTTCAAGCTTGTCAGCACCCTTTCGCATTGTTCTGAATTTAAGGATTTTTAATTCTTTGCCGTTTTTCCCAACGCGAGTTTGTATGTAGAAGGGATTACCCGGGTCTTTGATCATGATCGCGAGGGCGACAATCGCCATCGGGATCAGCAGGATAACGCTTGCAATAAGCGATAGCACGAAGTCGGCCAAGCACTTGAAGAAGGCGTAAACCGGCCGGTTTTTGATCTCCGGCGCCGCGCCCGCGTAAACATCCGTCCGAGGCTCAAGCGTTATTTCCGCCGCCTGCACGGCCACGGTTCCGACTCGCTCCTCCGCCTTGGCCTCTCGCTCCAAAAGCAGCGTGCCATTCCTTTCCTCACTCAAATCCATCACCATCTTTTAAAAATCTCTGCCGGGGCTGGCACCGGCCATCGCATTTACGTCATTTCGGGGCTTGTCCGCCCATATCAACTTTCAAAATCCGTCGAATTTACATAATATTATCAAATCCAAAAAGCTTAGTATTTTTCCGAAATCATCACTTTACCCGGCATGTCCGTCAGCTTTTCAATATTTCGCGCAGGATTCTGACAACTTTTTCCATGTCAATCCCCTGTCGCAGCTCATTTGCAGGCACGCAAATCCCATATATTTCCGTCTGCAATCTCCTCGCGGATTCGGCCCGGGGTCCTGTCCTGCCATGTTACCGTTCAAGTTTCGGCAAATTTGCGGCGGTTTCACAAAATCATTTCCTCGTAGTTTTTCTCCGAAATCTGTTCCCGGCTTCTCGGCAACCGTTTTTTCGTCATAACGGCAGATTTTTCCTTTTCACGCCCTGTTGCAGTCCATGTACGATTATATCTGTCTCACCGGGCTTTCGCAACCCGCAAATGTTGGAAAATCCCCTCTCGGCGCTTCCGGGTCTCCCCTGCCGATGGTTTCACGCTTCCATACTCTGACATTATAAGATTTTACCCCCCCCCCGCATAAAATGTTGACTTGAGGCGGGATCTCCAAAAATCCTCAAAAAATCAGCAACGTGCCGGGCGGGGCATGTTCAGGGTAGGGCAACAACAGTGCGCCCTCCGAAAAGAGAGCGTAGCCGAGCGGATGGCCCGAGACCGGGTCATCGCAAAATATTTCTCTCATTTCGGGCAATCGCCATAGCTTTGCTTATACAAAGCTAATTACTGTTGCATTATATCACATGCCTCAGAAAATTGCAATACTTATTTTTAAATTTCTAAAAATTCAGCGATATTTTATGAAGAATCACCCAAAATTTAACTGCTTTTAGATAAAAATCTGCATTTTCAAGCCTCAGGTTCCGTCAAAATTCGCCTCAAAACGTCACTTCTTAATTACAATACTTTTTTAAGGAGGACGCACAATGAAAGGCGAAAACATTTTCAGACGCAAAGACGGCCGTTGGGAGGCCCGTTTTATCCGTTCCCGCGAGGAATCGGGCAGGATAATCTATGGGTTTTGCTACGGAAAGACCTACAAAGAAGCCAAGGAAAAGGTATCGGCGATAAAAGACGCGGCTCCCCTGCCCGCCAGGATACCGCGAAGCTCACAGAACCTCGGGTTTTTCTGTGACGAATGGCTGCGAACATGCGCCCCGCGGCTCAAAGAATCCACCGTCTGCCGGTACCGGACCGCTGTTGAAAACCACATAAAACCGCGGCTCGGACGGCATCTGCCGCAGTACATAACCGAGGAGACCGTCGCAGGGTTCACCTCTGCGCTTCTTGACGAGGGTCTCGCCCCAAAGACGGTCAAGGACATTCTGATCGTTCTGAGGCTGGCGCTGAAATACGCGTCAAAACAGCTCCCGCAGGGGCTGACCGAGCCGGAGTTTTCATATCCAAAGGATATAAAAAAAGAAGCCCGCGTGCTCTCGCTCGACGAGCAGCAAAGGCTTATTTCGGCGCTTTCCGAGGATCTCGACGCCTGCAAATTCGGCGTTTTGCTCGCGATGTTCACCGGCCTGCGGATAGGCGAGCTATGCGCGCTTAAGTGGGAGAATATTTCGCTGAGGGATCGCACGATAAAGGTGAGCGCGACGATGCAGAGGATAAAAAACAGCGGCGAGGGCGGCAAGACAAAGGTGGTGATCGGCAGCCCGAAAAGCGGGCTTTCGGCGAGGATTATCCCGCTCTCGGAGGCCGCCGTTAGGCTGTGCA
>CANRHA010000009.1 GCA_947630315.1 uncultured Clostridia bacterium | reverse complement strand
GTCCAACGGTCGTGCGGCTTTTCGGAAGGTCGAGGGCGTTTAATAATTTTTGGAGGAACCGCCTTGATCGCATGGTTTTAAGGCTTAGAAACAAGGGGATAAGCTCCGCGGAGTATAGGGATCTGTGAGGGCGGATTTGACCGGGAGAGACCTGTGACTGCGCTGGGGGAAGGGTATATGAAAAAATTTTTGCGGATTTTTTATTTGCTCGATTGAACCCTATATACTATTATAAGATTCATGCAGGAGAGTGAATACGAGGCTAAAAGATGTTGGAAACAGACTGTGGGGATTCGGTCGCTGATAAAAATTTCCGGTTATTATTGCAAGTTCAAACAGGTTTGAAAGGAATTTCCGAGCATAAAATAAGCCCGCCTTCCGCGAGAAGCATCAGGCAGAGCTTATGATTTTTGAATCGGCGAGGAAAGCGTTGAGGGAGCATTATGGCGAACGGAAATGGGATAGCTTGAAGGAACTGCAAGCGGAGAGGGACAAGCTTACGGCTGAACAGGATAGACTGTATGCAGAGCGCAAGAGGATTAAGAAGTCGCTCAAAGAGGTAGAAACGGTTAAGGGGAATGTGGATAGGATACTTGGAACAATATACGGATATAACGAGAAAACAAATATCATATGAAAGCTCTCTGCAATAATTTCAATACTCAGGACTTGCTATAATTATAAGGCCATTTACGTAAAGGGGTCAAAATAATGAGCAGAATTAAGTAAATGTTTCTTTAATTTCATCATAATATGGATCAGACGGTTTTATTTGTATGTTCATTATCTCGTGATTTGTTTTTCCTTCTGCTGCTATTATGTTTTGATTTATATGAGCCTTTGCAAAGGAATCTCTACGTGCAAGGATAAAACCTGTTTTTGACGTCGGTAGTATTTTTTGAAAGCCATGCAACATAGAAATTCCTGCTCTAAGAATCGGTACTAATATAACATCTTCATCAAATACGTTACAACTCTTTTGCCCAAAAGGCGTATTTATCATCACTGATTTTTTCTTAAGTAATTAGAGATTTCCCCAGCCAAGAAACAAGATAATATATCAACATATTCGTTGCACTCTGAAGGTGAGCTTGTTAAATCTCTAAATTTAGAATAATTACTCCATGAACAAGTTACTAACTACTATTGTCTGCATAAATATCCTCATTTCATTTATTTTAAAAAGTTCCAGAAACGTTGTTACTTCAACATAGAGCTAATATACTTTATGAGATAGCTATTTGCTATACATCATTTCTGCTCATACAATTACAAGCTCTGCTGCCCTCTCTGCCCCATACCCATCTACCATCACCTGCATTTTATCTGACAACATCTTTCTATACTCCCTATCCCTATATCTATCCAAACTCTCGCTCAGGTTGCTACTTATATCATCTTTTCTTGCGTCCCCCACAAGCTCTATCACATCATGCTCCACAAACCATTTAGCATTATCAACCTGATTATCCGCAATAATATAAGAAATCGTCGGAGTTCCGCATGCACAAAGTTCATAAAGTGTTGTACCTCCGGCAGATATGGCAATGTCTGCCGAGCGCATATAATCAATTATTTTATCGGTCGAGCGGTGCAGTATTATATTTTCAAATTCACTGTATCGGGCGCAAAGCATATCAAAATTTGGATTATAAATCCCGCATATCGCGTCTATTTGGACATCTTTTACTGTTAGTAAGCTATCAAGAATCTTCTGTAAAACATTCATTTTATCGGTGCCGCCTGACAGAACGAGAATTTTTTCTATTTTATCCCGAATAACTTTTTTTCCAAGACCGCAAAACTCCTGCCGCAGAGGGGCATATTTAGTTCCGAGATAAAGCTTTGTGTTTGTATATTTTTTCTCATATTCAAATTTTTCGGCATATGCAGCATAGCATATCAGTGAATCCACCGGATAAATAAACTTATCGAGGTCGTCAATATACGTCACTTTCGTAACTTCAGACAATGCCTTAAGATAATTTTCCGTGACCTGATAGCTGTCTATCAAAAGCCGAGAAATACTGTTTTTTCGTATTATTTCAAGAAACTTACCGGTTTCTTTGTCCATGTCGTTCCAAGGAGTATGCAGAATAATTATATTATAGCCCTTGCTTTTCACAAGATATTCTGCGCTGTCGTCTGCCATTATAAATGTTGTATCCTCGTCAAGCTTTTTAGCGGCGTCGGCAATGGAAAGGCAGCGCATTACATGACCTGTGGCTATGGTTTCGTTTGCGTCTACGCGAATATAAAGCATTTACTGCTCCTTTTTTATTTCTTTTTGATACATAATAAAATCCCCGACACGTTCCTTTTGTATATAACCAAGCCGGTTTATAAGCTTTATCGAAGGCGTGTTATCTATGTGTATTTGCGCTGTAAAAGCGGAAACATCGGTATATTTTTTGCATAAGCTTTCCAATCCGAGCGCAGCTTCGGTAGCAAGACCTTTTCCGCGCGCGGCAGGTGAAAGAATATAGCTTATCTCCGTTTTATTTTCATCTATATGTTTTGCAGAAAAAACGCCGACTGATGTGTTATCAGATTTTAATCTTGCAATATAGCTTGACTGATTGTCGTCTTTCAAATATCTTTCTTGGTACCAGCAAATATGCTCCTGCTTTTGAATTTGGTGGGGCAAAATAAAATATCTGTATGCTTCGGGATCACCGCGAAGCTCAACTATAAAATCTGTGTCGGATTCCGCGATTTCCTGCATTATCATATGCTCGGTTTCCCATGTGGACGGCAGCTTTCTCATGCATTTGTCACCTCCGCTGAAAATGAACTGTTGAATCCTGCAACACGATGAAAATGTGTTTTCCAATCCAAAGTTTGATTAACGCTTTCTGAAATGGCAACACCGATATTTTTTGCAAATTTTTACGCACTAATATTCCCTATCATCTTCACTTTATATATTTCTCCACCATCTCCATAGTAATCGGCTCTCCGCGTTTTATGAAACTGTCGGCAGGCTTTCCGAGAATAATTTTAAGATATTTCGGCTTTATTCCATATCCCGGACGTATGCTTCTGACGTTTTCAGGAGTAAACAGATCTCCGGGATTTATATCTTTGACCGCGAACAGGCTTCTTCTAAATACCGTTGACGACGATTCCTTTTCCGAAAGAGAATAGTCGTTGCTTTTCGAGATGAGTTTTGCAGCTCTTACATCGGAAACCATCTTGGCAAAGTCTTTTACGCTCATGCTGAATTTGCTGTCGGCACTGCATATCCCATCAAGCTTTATGTGCTTTTCTATTACGCACGCTCCCATCACTATGGCTGCAACGTCAGCTAAACTGCCTTCGCTGTGGTCTGAAAGACCTATTGGAACGTTAAAGCGTTTTTTCATATCCGGTATGTTGCCGACATGCATATCTTCCCAATTTGCTGGATATTCGCTGCAGCATTTTAGCAACACTATTTTGTCATTTCCGACCCTGCGACATGCGTCTAAAGTGTCCTGAATCTCCTCAATGCTCCCCATGCCGCAGGAAATGATCATCGGCTTACCTTTTTCTGCCGCATACTCTATCAAAGGAATATCCACAAGCTCAAAGCTCGCGATCTTATACGCTTCGCAGCCCATATCCTCCAAAAAATCCACCGCATAATTATCAAAAGGCGTGGACAAAAAGTCAAGACCGCATTTTTCACATTCTTCTTTAATCCTCGCCTGCCACTCATATGGCGTAAACGCATCCTTATACAGATCATAAAGCTTATATCCGTCCCACAAACCGCCCTTGATTTTGAAATACTCATTGTCGCAGTCTATAGTTAGGCTGTCTGCTGTATAGGTCTGTATTTTCAGGCAGTCCGCGCCTGCTTTTGCAGCCTGCCTAACGATTTCAAGGGCATTTTCAATTTTACCACCGTGATTCGCGCTCATTTCGGCGATAACATATACTTCCCCACTGTTTATTTTATCAAAGAGCTTAAACAAAGCTTATCCCTCCAAATGCAAGACCTTATATTTTGCTTCTGCAATAAGCCAATCGGATTCATTGTCTATGTCCTGGACTTCTTCGCCGGGAACGATATACGGAACAGTGTTCGGCATTACAAGCGCATGATACTTGCCAAAGCTTTCAGTATCAAGGATATAAAACTGCCCGCAGTCATGATAAAGCGGCTCCAAATCCTGACTCCTTGTGAGGGCGTATTCGGGAGACTGAAATTCTATCTTGCCGTCGCGAATAACTACCGCCCGTTGTGGGGGAAAATCAAATCTGACTACCGACATCAAAGAATCCGGCTTTGCCGCAGAAAACCTGGAAAAAGCGTCCTTTAATCTGTCAGCCGTGACAAACGGAGCTGTAGGATATAGGCAAAGTGCTGTATCAAAGGATTTTCCAACATTTCTGTACTTGTCCAAGACCTCTGACAAAACGTCCGCTGTGACGGCAAAATCGTTGCTTGTCGCGGCCCTTCTCATAAACGGCACCTTCGCCCCATACTTCTTTGAAATTTCCGCAATTTCCTCACTGTCCGTCGATACCATAACTTCATCAAACAGCTCGCTTTTCAGTGCGGCTTCAATGCTGTATGCAATGATCGGCTTACCGCAAAAGTCTTTTATGTTTTTCTTTGGGATTCGTTTTGAACCGCCTCGGGCGGTGATTATGGCTATACTGTTCATTTTATTACCTGCCCTTTTAACTAATATCATCAATAATTGTAATTTATGTGAATCTTTCTTACAAATATTGTTTTTACCTTGACTTCAGGATCTTCTGCGCTGGGATACGTAAAATCAGAATATGCCAACAATGCAGTATATTTATCAATCTGGATCAGCGAAGTATAACAACAAGAGTCGCTGAAATAGTTTTCTCCTGTCGATTCATACATAGAAATCTCTTCGGGAATTTTCCATTCAATGCATTCTTTATCATCGGTTGCACGAACATACACGCCCGGACGGCCGTAGCTTGCAAGTGTCGCTCCGCAGTCCAAAGTAAGCAGTTGAGGGTCAACACCTACCGTATCAAATTCAGTCGGTACAGACCAAGACTCACCATTGTCTGATGAGTACGAGATGTAACTCGGTAAACCCGAGCCGGTTCTCATCAATACAATGTACTGACCATCAGGAGTAACTGTCAGGCACGGTTCGCATAAGCCCTCGCTTTCTTCAGCACAAACACCTTCGGATAGTATACTTGATACATAATTCCAAGTTCTTCCGCTATCGTTCGACCTTAGAAAGTGGACATTGAACTTGCTTAAATTTTCACTATTATTGACCTCCACACCCCCACGTCCATATACAGCCGAAAATAAACTGCCATCTTTTTCCTTGATAATGGAATTTGGCGAATGCATTTCAAAATGATAAAACGGGTGTCCGCACGGTAAAAGAAAACCATTTGTAACTGCAAGCTGCCTCTTATCCCATGAATACTGAGAATCAAATGTTTCTATCCTTTTTGCTTTGTAATCATATTCAAAAGAAGCAAAAGAATTAGGAGCAGAAACATTTTCAGTATCAAAAAGCATAAATCTTCCGTCTGCAGAAGAATACGACGGAATAGCTCCGCTTAAAACTTCACTATCATATGCGTTTTCAAGCTTTGGACCCTGAAAATACATTTCGTTTTCCATTAACAAGGTACAGTCAGCAAGCGTATCTTCCTCATTGCTTTTACGCCACATTTTGCCTTGGTCTTCTGATATGTAATACAAATATTCTCCGTCATAATTGTTAATAGAATCAGGCTTATTTGCAATTTTCAATAGGATATTTCCATCGTCCGTAAAGCACATTCTTGGGAACTGAAAAATTCCCCACATTTGTTCTTCCGATGGTAAAGCCTGCGCTACTATTATCGGCTTAGAAATTTCCAATCTAAAATCATTGGTTTTAAATAGTCTCCTATACAAAGCTTTAAATGGAAAAAAGACTATGAAGATTACCAAAACAACTAATAAAGCATTAATTATCAGCAGATATAAAGTAGTTTTTCTTGCTTGGGTCATTATTTCTTGTCGCTCCTCACTTAAGCTTTTAAGTAATAAGCCACTACCTTCTTCACCGCTTCAATCACCTTATCCTGCTGCTCATTTGTCAGGCTGTAATACAGTGGTATTGAAACGATTCTCTCATACAGTTTTTCGGCTTTGGGGCAGGCTCCCATTTTATAACCGAGCTTTTGGTAGTATGGGAAAGAATATGCCGGAATATAGTGCACATTTACTCCTACGCCCTCGGCTTGCAGCGCGTCGTATATTTCTTTGCGCCCGCAGTTAAGCTTGTCGAGGTCAAACTGGAGTATATAAAGATGCCGAACGGTATCCGACTCCGGGATTTCCTTTTGGACAACTATTTCGGAAATCTGGCTGAAGGCTTCATTATAGCGACTGACAAGCTCTTTTCTTCTTGCGGCAAACATATCCAGCTTGTCAAGCTGCGACGAAAGAAGTGCCGCTTGAATATCAGTCATGCGATAGTTATAGCCGAGTGCGACCTGCTGATAATACCAGCCGCCCTCTGGTTCCTTGTCCATTAACTCTTGCGCTCTTGTAATGCCGTGTGTGCGGAAAAGTACAAGCTTCTTATACAATTCTTCATCATTTGTGGTAATTGCCCCGCCCTCGCCTGCAGTACAGGTTTTTACAGGGTGGAAGCTGAACTCGGTCATATCCGCAAGAGAACCTACTGGTTTGCCGTTATACTTAGTTCCCAGCGAATGAGCGGCATCTTCAATGAAAATAAAACCGTGTTTATCGCAAATACCGCGTATTCTGTCTATCTCTACCGCCTGACCGGTAAAATCAACCGCAACGACAGCCTTTGTTTTTTCTGTAATGTGCTTTTCGATGCTGTCCGGGTCGATGTTATATGTATCGGGGTTTATATCTGCAAAAACAGGCTTGCCGCCGCAATAAAGCGCACAGTTGGCTGATGCAGCAAAAGTTATAGGAGTGGTGATGACCTCATCGCCGGGGCCTATTCCTGCCGCAAAGCAAGCCGCATGAAGCGCAGCGGTGCCGTTGGCAATCAGTACGGCATATTTTGCGCCTGTAATTTTGCATAGCTTCTTTTCAGCTTCTTCAATCATTGGACCGCAGGTCAGATAATCGCTTTTCAGCACATCAACTACAGCCTGAATGTCCGCGTCATCAATATACTGATGTCCATACCCTATTTTTTTATCAAGAACCGGCTTCCCGCCGAATATTGCAAGTTTCTCCATTTTCTCTCCGTCCTTAAAGCCTATCAAATGCTTCCGATCTTTACCCTGTTCTTCTCTATCCATTCCTGAAGCTCGGGGATAGTCATCCAAGCTTTATTATTATCCGAGGTATAGCTGAAGCCCTCGGGAACCTTAACGCCTCCCTTTATCATCTTCTCCATCGAGCCCCAGTTGCAGATCTGCGGCAAGATTTTGAAATGCTCGGGATATTCATATGTATAATGCGAATCCTCAACGCCTATCATCTGCTCGTGGAGCTTTTCACCGGGACGGATACCGATCTCGACCTGCTCGGCGTTCTTGTCCACAGCAGTGGCAATGTCACAGATATTCATCGAGGGAATTTTCTTGACATAGATCTCGCCGCCCTCCATGTCGTTGAAAGCGTGCCATACAAGCTCTACGCCCTGCTCAAGAGAAATCATAAATCTTGTCATACGCTTGTCGGTTATAGTCAGCTTGCCTGTTTTGGCGGTTTCCATGAAGAACGGAATGACAGAGCCGCGGGAGCCCATGACGTTTCCGTAACGAACGACAGCAAATTTAGTTTTACCGCCAGTGTATGCGTTTCCGGCGATAAACACCTTGTCGGAGCAAAGCTTGGTTGCACCATAGAGATTTACCGGCTGGCTTGCTTTATCGGTTGAAAGTGCCACAAGCCTTTTTACTCCCTTGTCAATGCAGGCGTCAATAAGATTCATCGCACCGTTGATGTTTGTCTTGATACACTCAAACGGGTTGTATTCAGCGGTCGGAACGATTTTTGTAGCCGCAGCGTGAACAACATAATCAACGCCGTCAAGAGCCCGATATAATCTGTCCTTGTCCCTGACGTCGCCGATAAAGAAGCGAACGCGCGGATCGTTTGGAAACTTCTTTGCCATGTTCCACTGCTTCATCTCGTCACGGCTGTAAATTATAATCTTTTTAGGATTATATTTTTTCAGGGTCATGGGAACAAACGTGTTGCCGAAAGAGCCTGTTCCGCCGGTTATAAGAATGGTTGAATTTGTTAGCATTTTGTTTTCCTCCTGCTTTTTATTATCTTATTATAGTTCTGTTTTTATGAAGCTATAGGATTACTAAAAAATCCCACGTCGTTTGACAATCTTGACAAGTAACCAGATACCTAATATTGCTCCAAGTTCCCATCTGACATACCACAGACCTTTTGTAACCATATAAACTGCGCAAGTTAGGCAAACTGCAACAAGTCCCGGGATAAACTCTTTTATTCTGAACGGGAACTCTTTTGAAAGCATTTTTCTTGCACATATATAGTGAAAAAGGAACTGTAATCCATGTGATATAACGGTCGCTATTACTGCGCCTTGTATGCTTAACAGTTTTATAAATATATAATTAAGAATTATATTGAGAATTGCTGCCCCAACGGTTCCGAAAGCGATGGTTTTCGTCTTCTTATTATAAAACTCGTAATTAACTGGAAAGCTGTACATAAACACAAAATAGTATCCTATCGAAAGCAACGGAATTAAATCAGTGCCTTCCCAGAACGGTTCTTTGGCATATATATGAAACACTTCCCTTGAAAGGAGGATAAATCCCATGCATAAAATTGTAAAAAGTTCTATATAATTATGTGCATGACGTTTTATCTCGTCAATCTGATTCTGACGCGTATATTCATAATAAAACGGCACCCAGGTGTTGTTTAAGGCATGATAAATCGTGTTGATTACTCCCCCAAAGGAGCACGCAAGGGAATATATCCCTGCCATAGAGTTGCTGACCATACTTTGAAGCATGATTTTATCGCATTGATTAAGTACAGTATAAGATAAAAGGTGAAAAATTGTCGGAATTGAAATCGGTAGCGTGAATTTCCAGTAGTCTTTGTTGTATACCGTCTTTCCCCTTTTGAGCAAAAACATGAACAAAATAAAGCCTATGCCGGTATATACAACGGACTGAGCAATAATTCGCCCCCAATAGTTAATTTCACTAGGAAAAGCTTTTACAAGAACTAAAGAAACTCCTATCACGAACACAGAAGAAACTACAGAAAGAATCAGGTTTTTATCCGCTTTAAACTCATATGTAAATTTTGAATTGACTACTCCTGAGCAATATGTTCCCCAGCCTTGTGCAAGCCCAAAAATAACCATCGGAACGCTGATACTGAATTTATCAGAAACGGCACATGCGACAAATATTGTAACAAGCGAAAAGCTCAAATACGATATTGTAGACAAGCACATTACGCTTGACTGGTATTTTTCCTGATCCTCCATCGGAAAATTGACACGCGCCACCGCCAATGTTCCGGCAGCTTGTAACGAAAATACCGTTGAAGCGACCGAAACCCAGGTCAGATACACAGAAGCTATACCGTAATTATTCGGGCCAAGTATGCTTGAAAATATAGGGCCCGAAATGAAAGTAAGCCCTTGAAGTATTACGGTGCTTAATATATTAAAAAATGCGACCTTATTGCTGTTCACATGATCTTCCTCTCTACTATTCTTAAGCTGATAAGATTAGATAAAATAAGTCTGTTATAATATATTTTCTTCAGTTCTGATTTTATTTAGGATATCTTTAAACTCATCTAATGTAGTCGGCATAAAGAACCTATCCGGCCGGCTGTATTCTTCTGCACAAGCTTCAAAGAATAAATCCCCACGCTCATCTTTTTCAGATCCTTCTATCATTTTATAAAGCATAATTACATATGGCTCTTCATTTAACAGAATCTTAGGCATAACAGCGGCCGTTGACCTTACGACAACCATAACCTTTTTATCCATGTCCATTTGGGTGCATATTGCTTCAAATGGGATACTGTTATACAGATAATATTTATAACCATCATCCATATTTTCAAAGTCTCGCGGATGCTTCTTGATGATAATTCTGTCTTTTCCAAACTGAGCAGATAGAATCTCCAAAGCAGAATCAACCGTTTCATTCATAGATACACTTAAAGGACTTCGCAAAGTATCTATAAAAATTACAGGTTCAGAAATTTTGGTTTCATCCGACAATGAAAAAATTCGTTCAAGCAGCTTTTTAGCTTCCTTATCCCTCCATATACAAGAAATTTTTTTTACTTCTTCACCTGCACTCTGAGGATGAAGTCTGAAATACAATTCAGGAGAATAAAGATATTTTGTCTTGACGTTTTCACAACTCTTTTTTCCGAACATTAGCAATCTTATCAGTCTGTCAGAACACTTCGGAATGAATGCTTTATCATTGTCATATGATCCCTCGCCATCGTCAAAGTAAACGAGTTTAGTATCCAACTTTTTCTTTATAATATAGAAATAAACAAGCCTTGAAACGTAGGCTTGCGAAGAAACGTACATTTCATCATAGTGTGTGTCTGGTATTAGGATGCTTTCTGCAATTTCTTTAACATGAAGATAAGTAGTTGCAAGTTTCAAACGGAATTCAACATAATTTCTATGTGACAAATACTTTTGTTTTATACCACTATCATCAACAGCAATCACTTTTTCAAATATTTTTTCTTTTTGCATTCTATCTGCAACTTCGTCTGCTTGTTTAAATTGATTTAAAATATATAAATCGGCTTTAAATTTCTTGTCTTTCATAAGACATATTGCTGCCATAATCTGAAATGGCGTTGTGCAAAAGATGCAAGCAGGTATATTTCTCATAATCTTTTCCTCATGTGATTTTACGCTTATACTCTATCAATTACTTCATTTGAAGTCGGAATATTTTTAACGCTCTCATACATATAAAATAAATGAAACTTAAATGCGATGCCGCATACACTAAAAGTATATAATTTTATCTCAAGCTAAGCTTTCTCTTGTTTAAACCAAAAAATTAAGAAAAATAAAACCGCCGTTCCATATGCCGGCCAAAATACATTATCTGTAAACGCTCTTACTAACATAGCAGAAGCGCACACGATATATACCCAGCATCTGTTTTTGACAGCATGATAAAATGACTTAGCAAGCAGCCATATAATAACTGCCAACATAATTAATCCATTATATGCGTGTATATTCAAAAAACTATTATGTAAGTTTGAAGCAGCGCCAACGGCTGCATATGTCTGATCTATATCAACGCCACATATCAAATATTTTATATTATTAATATGCTCAAGATAATCATTCCATATCAACAATCTTGAGCTTCTCATTCCTCTATCCCTGAAATAGGCTGTAATTACAGACGAATTTAGTTTTGCAATTATCATATCTGCATTTAAAAACACGGCTGCAGTCAAAATAATCAAGGCCATTGAAAGAATTACTTTTTTTGTAGATTTAGATTTGTTCAAATATGTAAGAAGAAGGCCGACAAACAATAAAGTTGTAGTTATTATCCCACCCCTTCCTCTTGAAAGTAGGCTCAAAATCCAAGTAATAAGAGCCGGAACGAGATTGAGTTTACAGTCCTTTCTCTCCGATATACAATAATAAACTATCAAAGGATACATCAAATATACTGACACGAAATTGCTCGAAGCTTTTAAATATATTTGGCCAAAGAACCCGAGAGTTATGAATTTATACGCCACGACAATAGCGTTAAGATATACGACAATCAAAATAATATTTTCATCTAAATATGGCGATGTAAGCGCTAATGATATGAATATATAAAAAATTAACAGTAATTGGTCGTTAATCGTTGTTGTTCCTATGAAAGCGATATTTAGTCCTCCGGTAATCAAAACAACAATAATAACATAAAAAATTGATTTGTTTATCTTGGCTCCTATCGTGGATAATCCAGTTAAACCTGCACAAAATAATGCAATATACCATGATAGCAGTGCAAAAAGTCCAGAGATCTGGGTTGGAATGAGAATGCCTAAAAAATAAAGTAGTGCCCCGGCTGATATTAAACCCGTTTTAAGTTTTGAACTACTCATCTTTGACCTCCGCTCCGATTTTAGAACATAACCTCGTAAGAATCTCACACAGCCCCTAAATACTATTAGGAATATAAATTTTTATAGGGTCAATGTAACTATTCTTTAATGCTTGAAAAAACTAATGAGTATCAGTAAGATAATCTAAATTTGTATCTACAAGCTTATATAACAATATTATATACGGCTCTTGATCCAACAGTATTTTAAGGGTTGTTGCTGCCGTGCTTTCCAAAGAAACTATAATTCCATTATTGATATCCAAATTCATACATAAGCATTCAAAAGGCACCCCCATTTGAATGATATATTTTTAATTTTTTCAATATCTATGTTCTTATTTCTTGGGTGCAGCTTAATGACAGCATTCTTTATTCAAACTGTTTGTGATGTTTTTGCATGGATATCTATAAATTTATTTTTACCGTCTTCGCTGGAAACTACCTCATCAGACAAAAGCTCATCAATTATTACCGTCTCATATATTGATGCACCATCGTTGATGCCAAAAATAATATTACATTTGCTGATCTAATCCAGATTTCCTCACATATGTGGAATGTTCTCTATCTTATATTTACTATACGATTCAACGATTTTGCATAATTCAGGTGAATGTAGGTACCTTGTAAAATTTAAGTCAATAGCTTTTTCCAAATAAGAAAAACCTCAATAAAGGATCTAGCCTCTTGGGCCTGTAAGCATTATTTGAACAATGGCCACCGACGACGCCATCAAAAACTCAAGGTTGACGTTAATTTTATTCTTGATATAATATAAATACACCATCCTTGGCATATATGCTCTGGAGGATATAAACATCATGTTATAAGCAACATTATTCTTTAATATGATAGGTGCAATCTCGTTTACTTTAAGATAACTTCTTACTATTTGAAGATGGTTTATAAATCCTTTTCTGCAAGAAAAAATATGCTGTAGGTCTTTTCGGAATCGATTACGACAACATTATCAAACAAATTAAGAGTTCTGATTCTTTCGGCAAAAAACTCTGCATCACTGAATTGCGGATCAATATATAAATCAGCTGCCTCATTTCTGGGTTGGGCAATAGACGGAATTTCGAAAAGTTGATATAGTGAAGTGCAGAAATAGCAAGTATCCTTTTGAAGAATATTCATATCCTTTTTCATTTTGGTTATCCTAATTCATATCCTTATTCTGAAAGGGAGAGAAATCCCCATTACGCCTTAGAGCGATTTTGTAGTCTCACTGTTTATTCTATTGTTTCATTATTTGAAATGTTTTCTGAATCCCGCGCTCCACATTGTTCACTCCTTTCCAGCCGAGGGCTTCCAACTTATCCGATGTCAAAGATGAGTTATCCATCAGATTATATCCTTTTTTCTCTTTATCGCTTGACTCTTGAATTACAAGATTGACGTTCCCTTCTTTAGCAGCAGCTTCTGCCAACTGACGTACAGTTACAACTGATTTTGGATTTGAAATATTATAAGCTTCGCCGCATTTGCCTTTCAACAAAACGGTCAGTATTGCCGAGGCGCAGTCAATGACATAGCAATATGAACGGAGCTGAGTGCCGGCACTTTTCATAACTATATCCTCACCGTTTACGGCATTTCTTGCAAACTGTGCCGAAGCGCGGCTGTCACTTTCGGTCATAGTCGGACCGTAGATATGTCCCGGCCGCACCGTCACATAATCAACACCGTATTCTGAAGAATACGCTGCACAAAGCGTTTCGGCGGCTCTTTTCGACGACGGATAGCACGCTCGCGGGTTAAGTATATCCACATAGCCATAATCGGTTTCGGAATAGGGTTCATTTCCCTCTTTTTTACCATAAACCTCGCTTGAAGAAATATATAAAAATCTTTCAGAATGATTATCGGCCGCAATTTTAAGAAGAACATTAGTTCCCAAAAGATTTGCGAGCATTGTTTCGACAGGCTGCTTAGAAAACACAGCAGGATGAGCATTTGAAGCACCGTGAATTATGTAATCAAACTTTATATTCGTGTTAGGAGCATTTCCAGATACGGCATCAAAATAAGCAAAGTGGTAATCCTTTTCCTCTTCAAATGGCTTAAACCGCTCAACAATTTTCTTACGGCTTCTGCCGGCCAAAACAAGCCTGATATTTGACTCAAACCTGTTGTTTCTAATCAGAAGAATATCCGCTATGCAAGAACAGATAAGACCGGTAGAGCCGGTTATAAGAACGGACCTACCCGCTAGCTTTTGCCACGGCAAATCAAATTTACAGATATTTTCTATGTCCTCAATATACGTATTACTTGCTAAAACGTTCATCATTCATTCCCGCCTTAAGATACCCTTTGAACAACTCCAGATCGTCCTGAGTTGTCAACTTTATATTCTTATCCGAGCCGGCTGAAAAATAAAGTCGCTCGCCGAGTTCGACCATCATCGTGTTTGTATAGGACGAGCCATAAATGCCGATTTTCTTCTCGAATGCCTCATGGTACGCCCAATCGAGTTTGCCAAATTTATATGCCTGTGGAGTTGCGACACGACGAAGTGTTTCACGAGGTATGTATTTTACAGTTGAAATCTCATCGTCAATCACGAAAATCTGTTCGTTATACGGCATAGAAGTGACCGCATTACCGTATTGCTCGCATTTGACGATTACGTCGGACAGAACCTCTTCCTCAACGAGTGGGCGGATTCCGTCGTGGATTATGACGGTGTCGTTGGGTATCAGCTTGTCCTCCAAAAAGTAGACGCCATTGCGGATTGATTCCTGCCCTGTTTCTCCACCCTGGACTATCCACTGAAGCTTTGTGATCCCGAATTTTTCGGCATACGAGCGAAGCACATCGTGCCAGCCGTCGATACATACGACTTCGATTGCATCAATCTGCGGGTGCCGCTGAAAGCTTTCGAGGGTGTAGATTATGACGGGCTTGTCGTATACGTTTATAAATTGTTTGGGGATTGACTGCCCCATTCGGCGACCCGAGCCGCCGGCAATAATTACGGCAGTCGTCATCTCCTTGCCTCCTTTGAGTTAAACAAAGAAAGGCATATAAAGATTAGCCGACAGTTACCCCCCCCCGAGGGATTTTTTAACCAATCTGATCTTTGCGCTTTCAGTAACGCCTTGAATATGTCAATGTCTTCGACTGTCGTGAGCTTGATATTTTTCTCCGACCCCGACGAAAAATAAACCTGTTCGCCCATCTCAATCATCAGCGTGCAAGATGCAACCGAATTGGTGATGCCTTTTTCAAGTGCGCGCCTATGTAAATCACAAATCTTTCCAAGTCTGAATGCTTGTGGGGTCTGAGTACGTTTTAGCCTATTGCGAGGATAACTGCCAACTGACACAATACCGTCTTCCGTCTGCATCATTGCCTCGGCGCATGGGATAACCGTAATAGCGTTTCCGTGTTTCTGCGCAACACGAATGTTGTCCGAGATTATCTCAGCAGATACCATCGGGCGAATCGCGTCATGAATCAAAACGATATCGTCAGGTGAAAAGTGTTTTTCAAGTTCAAAAACGCCGTTTCGGATAGATGCTTGTCCGCTGTCACCGCCGGGAATTACGTATTTCAGCTTAGTGATGTTAAATTGCTTCGCGTATGCCCAAAGGACCTGTTCCCAACCGACGATGCAGACGACTGCAATCACGTCGATTTCGGGATGATTTTGAAATGCCTCAAGAGTGTAAATTATTACCGGCCGCTCGTTTACGGTTAGAAACTGTTTGGGTATGTCCTGGTGCATTCGGTTGCCGGATCCGCCGGCGATGAGCATTGCAATATTAGCCATATTACAACTCCTTAATCAATTTTCAATTCAACAATAAAGTGGCTTTCCCTTTTGCTTTCCTCCGGCGGCGTCATATAGTCCTCGCCGTAGAGATTCTTTAAATAAGCTTTGCTGTTAGCAAGAGCATAGAAGATATGCTCATTAAACTTAATCTCCGAAAGTGGCAAGAAAACATCTTTAGGGCATGTTTCGCCAAGATAATGCTTTCGCCCAAAAGCAAGAGTTACTAAATTTGTTTCCTTCTTGCTGCGTACCGCCTTGTCCAAAATATCAAACCATTTCTGAGGTTTCAAAAACGAAAATACGGTTCCGATAACAACTCGCATTCTGAGGTAAAATTTACCGTTTTGCGCATTTTTAATGAGGCTTTTGTAATCTCCGTATTTTTTGTCCATAACGCAAGAGGAAATAAGCATAAGCGCGTTGATATAAGTTCCTTTGATTTTCCTGATTAGCGAATTGTTCGGAGCATAATCATACGGGAAAATATCCATTTTTACGCACTCGGGTTGGAAGGGGGTTGGATCTCCCGCAGTTTTAAGTACCGTTCCCTTTTTGTATATCTGCATAAATCTGTTGCCGTTCGGATACGGCGAATTAGGGCAGCGCAACTCATAGCTGTCAGAAAACTCTTCATCGAAGATTTCCTTAAGCCTTTCATAATCCTCACGCGACGTGCCCAGGTCCATATCGTCGTCCCAAGGGATAAATCCGCCATGCCTGACAGCGCCGAGCAAACTTCCGCCGGCCAAAAACATCTTAATACCGTACTTGCGGCAGCGCTCGTCTAAATCTACTGCCATGCTGTAGAGGCAGGATTGGAGATTTAAACGTTCGTCATCAGACAATGGGTGAACGAGAGGATTAGTTTTCCCAGCTTCATTAACAATTTTTTTATAGTTAAAGCTATTTTTCACGTTGCTATCGCGCTCCTATAGTATCGATAATTTCGTTATAGCTTATCCTTCTGTCAAACTTCTCTTCCGCGCATTTTCTTGCATTGGCGCCCATTCTGCTTCTGAGTTGTTCATCATTCATAAGAAGGATTATCTTTTCGGCTAAATCCCGAGGATCATTGTTGTTGCAATTAAATCCCATTTTATATTCGTCAACGAGATTTCGGTACTCTTCACATTCCTGCGTATTCACAACAGGCAATCCAGAGGCCGCATAATCGGCGTGCTTGTTGATGATTGACTGTGCCGCTCCCTTTGTTATGGGATTTACCACCATGTCACATGCAGACAAAATACCACACATCTTATCATATGAAACTCGTCCATAAAAAAATACGTCAATATCCTTTTTCTTTGCGTACTGTTCAAACTCATCTTTGCGCGGCCCATCGCCAAGTACAAT
>CANRHA010000008.1 GCA_947630315.1 uncultured Clostridia bacterium | reverse complement strand
TGATGAATTATTTCATTGATGCCCCATATTGCTCAGACAGGCGGCATCAATGAAATAATTCATCAGCTTACCTACTTTCCTGTGTTAAGCTTGCCGACACGCTTGATAAAGTCATCGTAGCTTTGTGCACAGGCTGCAGAAACATATTGAAGCTCATCGGCACCGATTTCCCCACCAGATTTTGGCGCATAGCGCAGGACAAGCGTTGAAAGCTCGTCCTGCGATGCTGCCAAGTGTTGAGCCTCGGCGATAGATGAAATTAAGTTTGAGATTAAAGTGTAATTCATATAATTACGCCTTGCTCCATAATACGTGGAAATGTATTAAAACCATTTAGCACATTTTCTTCCGAAATCCCAGCTTTTTTTCGCGATTTCCTTAACTAAAGAAACAGAAGTTACGAAGATTTCCCATCCGCCTACACCGCCGGCAACGCACTCCAGTTTTTCAAGAGTAACCTCTTCACCTTCGTTGGCAGCAATGTAAAGCATAGCAGTTACTTCGTCCTCGGTGAGGTCAAGTCCAAATTCAGAAAAAATTTTTCTGACATCTTCCTTGGATTCTGCATCGGACATTCTCTTAATAAAGGCTTCATTGTTGCAAAGCTCGCTTAATTTGTTGTTCATTTCTGTTGTAGTCATGATTATTCCTCCTTATTTTATCTCCAAAATCTCTTGCATTTCTCATAAGCATATCCGCCCAAGAAGAAGATAGCCGCGCCGCTTGCAACAAAGCACCCTGTTGCTGCAAGAGCAACGGATAACCCTATACCACCGTTGGCGCCCTCAAGCTCAGCAACGCTAATTTCATCCTTTGCCTGTCGCTTTGCCAAATCAAAAGCCTCCTCTTTGGTCATCCCGTCTTCAAGCTGAATGTTGTTTGCGCTAAAAACGTCCATCAGCTCGTCGGGAGTAGTAGCCCTGGCGATTCCCTCCAACAGGCTCTGGTTTTCAATAAGTGTTCTTACGTTGGTTTCCATTTGTACGTCTTCCTTTCTATTTTGTTTTATTGTCAAGGCTTTTGTGCCTTCACTTACTTATACACGCCAACCGGCGATTTGTTACACTTTTTATATCCACTTTATAGGAAACTTAGGCATAATAGGAGGCATAGGCTGTATTTGAGGAAGACCGATCGGGAATTTTCCGATGATCTTGATTATGCCCTTTGAAAGCGATAATCCACCTCCGGCCACATTTTCAATAGCAGATATATCAAGCTCTCCGTCTTTTGACCCTTCGCCATTCGACACAACGCTCAGCTGTCTGCCAAATTCTGCAATTTCTTCAGCTGTAACATCGCCTCCCGCAGCATTGATCTCACTTGCAGCTTCTTCAGCGGTCATTTGATAAAGCTTTTGCGCCCTTTCCGGATCATCGATAAGATAGCTTGCAATTATCTCCGACTTCTCGTCTGTCAAAATCATCTGTTGTGCATCCTTTCTTTTGTTTTTTTGTCAAAGCTCTTGTGCTTTCATTTATTTATACACGCTTCAAAACGATTTGTTACAGTCAAATTTTATTTTTTATATGTAATAGACGAAGTTCCTGCGCCGTCCGACCAGCCAGAAGCCTTTTCAACCTTTTTCCATTGCGACTCGGTTCCGCTGTATTCTATCTTGTCGAGCGAATCTGTGCCGTAAAAAGCCTTGCTGCCAATATTCTTAAGCGTCTGCGGCAAGGTTATCTTTTTAACCGACGTACATCCCGAAAACGCCTCGTTTCCAATGTCTGAAATTCCATCCGAAAGACTCAGCTCTGTCACTGAGGAACAATCGCAAAAAGCCTTTGATCCGATTTTCAAGCCGGAAGACTTTTTAAATTCAATTTCGCTAAGCGCCATACATTCTGCAAATGCCCTCTCGCCCAATTCCACAACGCCGTCAGGAACAGACAACGACGCTAAAGACGCACAACCTGAAAACGCGCCCTTTCCAATTTTTAGGTTGTCGCCTCCGTTAATCTCCAACAAGCCGAGAGCGGTGCAGCCGGAAAATGCCTCCTGACCGATAGAGCTAAGCGTCTCGGGAAGATATACCTTTTCCAACGTGCCGAGGGCATAGAATGACTTTTCGCCAATAGTCTTCACACCCTTCGGAAGCGTAAGCGTTTTAAGCGATATGCACCCGCCAAACGCGCTGTCTCCTATAGAAAGATTACAGCCTTCCGCTATGTTGACAGTATTCAGCGACTGGCACCCACTGAAAGCGGAGTCCTCTATATTTAAAGACTCAGATTTTGAAATGTTAAGCGTATCGATCTTGGTGCAGCCGGAAAATGCTTCTTTGCCGATTTTTTTAACGCTTTCCGGCAGAGAAACACTTTCGAGCGAAGTGCAGCCGCTGAACGAATAGGCGTCTATGTTTGAGATCTTGCTTCCGAACGAAATATTCTTCAATGAGACGCAGCCGAAAAAGGCTCGTTCTCCTATTTCTTCGCAGAGTCTTCCGAACGTTACGCTTTCAAGCGATACGCAATCGCGGAAGGACGACGCCGGAACATTAGATTCGATATTGACGCTTTCGAGAGCTGAACATTCTGAAAAAGCCTCGTTGCCCATTTTTTCAAGTCCGTTCCCCACTCTGACGTTAAGAAGCGACGAGCAGTCCGAAAAAGCATAGCTTCCTATCTCCTTGAGCTTATCATTAAGGGAAACATCTCTCAACATTACGCATTCCGAAAACGCATAGTCGTCAATCTTCTCAATGTTCCTTCCGAAGCTGATGTCATTAAGACCTGAGCACCCCAAAAACGCGGAATATCCTATCTCCTTGACATCGTCGCCGAAGATAATTTTTTGTATCTGCGTAAGATCGGAAAAAGCCTTTTCTCCTATCTTTTTTACATCTTTCCCAAATTCAACTGTAGTTACGCTCTGTAAATACCCCGACAGAGATTTATCTTCCCTGAATTTTGAATCAACGTTGCCTCCGGTAAATGACATTCTGTTGTCATCGTATACCGTCACCTTAAGGCCGCCGACAAGCTGTACCGAATAGATCTCACTTGTTTCTTTCGGCGAAGCGGTCTTATTCTCTGAACTTGTGTTTCCCGGCTCTTTCTCAAGCTCGGGAAGTTTTCCCTCGTCGGGCTGATTTCCCGAAAGACCACAAGAGCAGAGTGACGAAGCAATCATAACTGTGACCGCCAAAACGGCCGTGATCCGATAAATAAGTTTCATTGCTGCTATTCTCCTTTTGTTTCAAGCTGTACGATATGCACAGCTATTGTATATCTTACTCCGAACCTAAATTCATCTCCGTCTTTAAGACGAACAGTTTCTCCTGGCAATATTTCCCTGCCGCAGAGCGTAATTCCGTTGGTCGGCGCTTTTTTATCACAGATAAACGAAAACTCACCGTTTTCCATGAATATCCCTCCGTAATTCCGGCTCGCATGCATATCGCTGAACGTTCCTGCCGGCCATCTGTAATGCCGGCCGAGCATAAACGGAACATCGAGCGTCAGCGCGGTTTCATCGGTTTCATGACATTCAAGAACGCATAGCGTTTTACTGTTGAGTATTGTCGAAGCTGTTTCTCCTTGGAGGAAAACACATTTTTTTGATCCGAAATTAACCTCGTCCTTATTTTTAAGGATAGAAGCCTCCATTCCGTCCAGCTTTCCCCGACCGATATATGTCCCGGTTTCCGAGCCAAGGTCTCTTACCGTAAAGTTGCTGCCGTCATATGCAATTTCCGCATGAATATAATCCACGCTTTTGTCATCAAAGACTATCCCGCACTTCTTGCGGTCGTTGCCTATTCTGACCTTTTCGGACGACAGCCTGTATATTCGTCTGTCAACGACTGATACAAGTATTGCCGGCGGTGCCGAAACCGTTCCTTTAATGAGATTTTCCAATTTTCCCCTGTCATCGCTGCTAAGGAAGGCAAATTCTTCTTTTCCAAAAGATATCTCGGCGGCGTTCCCTATTTTCTTCGGGTTCATTCCCTCGGATTTTTTGCCGTTAAGAAAAGTTCCGTCTTCTGAGTCACGGTCAACGATCAGAAATACGCCGTTGTTGAATATTATCTCCGCGTGTATATCGTCCCGACTATCTATCACAATATCGCACTTTTCAGGGCTGTTACCGATGCGCGTCTTGGGAAGCTTAATATCAAAAACCTTTCCGTCCGATTTTCTGATCATAACAGCGCAGCGAGGGCGGTTGCCCAAATATCCCGCCTCGGTTACGGTCTCGTCTGAAAGGCTCTCTATCTCCGTAACGCCTTCTTCCGGTTCGATTTCTGTTTCACCCTCATCGCGATCATGAGGATTGACCGGTTCATTGTCAACGATCTCGGAAACGCGATTCGGTAGATCCTGCTCGACAGTCGGCTTTTCATCATAACCGGTATAACCGCTTTTATATGCCTCTTTGGCGTCTGCTTTTATCAAATTCGCTGTTTGTTGAATTATTTCTTTTGTTTCCTCCTCGGCGCGGCGCTTAGCCATCTCCTCTTTTTCTCTTTCAATGTCAATGCCGACAGTTTTATTGAGAAAAGAAATATTTCCGAGACAGCTTTTAAGGATCGGAGCAGAATAAAGTCTCGAATAAAACTCACGCTCCGTAATGATTTCCCGGCGGTCGATCCTCTGACACGAGCTGAGCTGCATGCTCATGCCGACAGACATCTGGAAGTTTTCCAACACAATAGGAAGCAGCGGTTTGTCGTTGTTAATGGCGGTGGTAAGCTCGTTGCGACAGTTGTGTGACGTGGCAAAATCCTCTGTTATTGCCGCAATACACACCGTACACTTCACTAAATGCGCGGCTATTATTTCGGGCCAATCCTCGCCTGGGTGGATCCCGTCGTCATACCAAATCCTATAGCCTTTTTCGCCCATTGCCTCAATTATCGGATAGACATCTTCCTCATTACTGTGACAATAACTGAAAAATATGTACGGCTCATTTCCCTCATACGGACTAACTCTGCAAACCATTTTTCTCCCTCTCATTCCTCAAATTCAAGCATCTGTGATGCTCCTGCTCTATCCATCGCATCAAGGATCTGCTTCGGTACTCCGCAAAGAAGGAGCCTCCCCTTTCTTACTCCGTCGATCCTCTGCTGAGCGGTTATCATCGCCTGTATGCAAGCACTTGAGGCATAATCCGTTTTTGAAAGATCAAGACGTATGTCCGCCCCAAGTGTCGCAAGCGCAATCAGCTCATCCGAAAAGTCGTGAACTGTGTCGGATTTAAGGCTTCCTTCAATTGCGATGTTTACAGTTCCGTTCTCCTCCTTTTCGGTTATCAAAAGAATCGGCTTTCCGTCTTCAAGAATTGAGAGCACACCGTTTTGTACTTTTCTTTCAATTCTCATCTATATCCCTCCATTATTTCTTCGTAAACTATTCCGCAAGCTGACGCACGGCAAGCTGATAGAACAACCCCCGCTTTTTCATAAGCTCGTCATACGTTCCTTCCTCAGCGATATTTCCGCGGTCAAGAACGACGATCCTGTCGCAGTCTCTGATGGTACTGAGGCGATGCGCTATCACTACTCTTGTAACGTTCATTTCTTCAAGACTTTTACACACCTTTGCCTGTGTAACGTTGTCAAGAGCGCTTGTTGCCTCGTCAAAAAACAGTATTGAAGGCTTCCGAATAATTGCCCTTGCAATAAGTATCCTTTGCTGCTGCCCGCCTGATATAGTGCCGGAGTTTTCACTGAGAACCGTGTGTATGCCCATCGGCATCTGCTTTATGTCTTCTCTTAGCCCGACGGCGTCAATAACTTTTTCAACCTCTTTCATCGAAGCCTCAGGCGCTGTTATGGTTATGTTTTCGTATATACTGCCGGCGATAAGCTTTCCGTTTTGCAAAACAACTCCGAGATTTTGCCGGAAAGCGTGCTTATCCATCGACGCAACGCTTTTCCCGTCATATCTTATTGAACCTGTTGTCGGAGTCTCAAACCCAAGCAACAGCTTCAGAAGCGTAGACTTTCCACAGCCAGATGATCCGACGATTCCGATATACTCCCCTGCCCTTATTCGCAGGCTCAGCCCGTTAAGCACCGCAGGTTGGTTCTGTCCGTAAGAAAAAGTCACATGTTCAATGTCGATATTGCCGGAAAGCTTTCCGGGAAGCTCGCTGTTTTCGGTATTTTCCGACGGAGTTTCAAGAGCCGGACGAAATCTGTCATATGACGGCTTCTGACGGTAAATTTCGACTGCTGCGTTCACCGCCTCCATAACCGACGCAGAAAAAGTGCCGAGCGCAGTATTAAAACCGATAAAGGCGCCCATCGAAACGCTTAGATCCTTTTTAACCATGATGTAATAAAGCACCATTGAAAAAATTGTCATAGAAACTCCGGAAAGCGCCGACCCTATCTGTGAGATTCTGTTCATTTTTATATCGGCCGACTGAGTAGCGGCAAACGGTTTTAAATATTCATGTATTGCATAGTTTTCCGCTCCCGCCATTCTAATTTTTTCAATGCCGTTAAGATACTGATAAAGATGAGAGCTTGCTTTTCCGCGCGCCTCGGTTCCGATTTTTTCATATCTGATCGTGTATCGGTTTATAAGCGCAACAATTACAGCATAAGCCGCAATCATAGCAATTGAAATCCCGGTAAGAATGCCGGAATATGTGAACATTCTAATTAGATAGATAAGTGAAAATACGGTGGCGAACCCCGTCACCAACACCGCGCTCGCAAACTGCGTCACGCCGCCACTTAGAAGCATTGCGCGCTGTGCAAAATCTGCGCTGTCGACCGTCCTGAAAAAGTTCTCCGGAAGACGGAATATACGGTCATAAACCGCGCTCTGTATATCGTAACATATACGTGACTGTCCTCTAAATTCAGCCAAACCTTTTACAATTGAAAAGAAAAGATTTCCAATCATAAACGACGCAATAACTGCACAAATCTGCGCGAGTTGACCGACATTCCCAAGCGGGATATATTTATCATATATCTGCTGATTAAGTGTGGGAAGAAGAACTCCTATAAGCGTGCAGACGAGTCCGAGCAGGACAAGCGTCCAGACATCGTTTTTTCTAAGACTTCTGCCCCCGAAACGTATAAGCTCCTTGGTCGATATTGATTTAGATGGTAAGCTTCTGCAAAGTGAAAACGCACGAGGCTCGATTTTCTCTGCAATCTCCCCGTCAAGCTTTGCAATTCTTCCTTCTTCCGGGAAATAGACCTTATATCTGTGAGAACCGATCGGTACGCAAGCAACATATTTCTTGTCCAATGTTCCGATAATGACCCCGTTGTCTCTTTTATACCATTTTTCTTCAAGGACCACCCGCCTTGAAATAAGACCGCACGCCTGTGCAACGCCGGTAATATCCGCGCTTTTCCCGCAACATGCCTTCACCCGTTCAAAACTTTGGGGCTTCATTGAAAAATATCCGCAAACATAAGCAACGGCGCGGTATGCCGGGTCATTTTCCGAGATGACATTCTCGCTACTTCTGAACGAATCTCTGATTACGCCGTATGATGCCTCGTTCACCTGTTCCCCGAGCTTTTTTCCGCGCTCAATAAAGACATCGTCCTTAAGAAGTTCGCGATTATAAAAGTCGACAAGGCAATCGTCGAACCCCTCATGCTCATACGAATCAATGCCGGCATTTTTGATAAACCTCTTTTTAAGGACGCTTGTCGAGCTTGCCTTCATTACGCTTATTTCGGCCGTCTCCTTTGCAACAAGTAAAAACCGCCATTCTTTATAGTCTCTGTCTTTATACGAAAACGCAGGAATTACAGTTCCTTCCGAAACTTCGCGCAAGAGTACACGCCTTCCCACGCTATTCTTTGCCCACGGAACGATATAAACGAGTACCGCACCGCTTTCAACCCTGTATGCATCAAAAGGATCATGTGTGATCAAGCAGTCATTTCCCGAAAGCATTGTTTTTTCTTCCGCCAACACATTTACCTCCCTATATGCTCTGTACCAAATTTTTGTAATAACCGTCCTCAGCCATCAGCGAACTGTGGTTGCCGCGCTGCACGATCTTTCCCTGGTGCATGACGATAATCTGATTGCTGTCGCGTATCGCGCTGAGCCTGTGGGCTACTATTATGCATGTACAGCCGCGTCGTTTGATGTTATCTATAACCTGCTTTTCTACAACAGGGTCAAGCGCGCTTGTCGCCTCGTCCATGATCAGCACCGACGGCTTTGATGCAAGCGCTCTTGCGATTTCAAGTCTCTGTCTCTGTCCGCCCGAGAGATTCGACGCTCCCTCGGTGAGCACATAGTCATATCCGCCCGGCTGTGATATGATAAAATCGTGGATGCATGCGTCCTTAGCGGCTTCGATCATGTCTTCTTCCAAAACCGCTCTATTCCACATAGTGATATTGTCACGGACAGTTCCCGAAAACAACGTGATATTTTGACTAACCGTCGCAATGCTCGCATTGACGACCTCCTTCGGCACTGTATCAAGAGGGATCCCGTCAAGCAAAATCTGCCCGGACCAAGGCTGATACAGTCCTCCGACAACCTTTGCAACGGTACTTTTCCCACATCCCGAAGCTCCGACAAAAGCGATCGACTGACCGCTCTTAAGTTCAAAACCAAAGTGCTCCACAAGCGGCGGCTTTAACAGACTGTATCCAAACGATATATTTCTCAGCTCAATATTTCCTGCAAGTTTTCTGTGAACGTCGCTATAGCTCTTTTCCTCGAAACATATGTCCTGCTCGTATTTTGATATATCCTCTACTCGTCTAATGCTCGACCTCACCGTCTGAATTTTCTGGACAAATCCGACAAGCCGGTTTACCGGATCACAAAAGGAATCATATAGTGCGTTAAACGCAACGAGCATGCCTACGGTCATACTTCCATTGACTACCAAAACTCCTCCCGCAAAGAGTAAAACAGCGTCGGTGATCTGTCCGGCAATGCCGGGAAGCGTGCCCACAATATGCTGGAATCTTCCCATATCCTGCTCATTGTTGGCATTTTTAGCATAATACCCGAGAACTCTTGACACATAAGCCGATTCTGCTCCCGAAGCCTTGACGGTGTCGGAGATATTTATTCCCGCGCAGACCGTTCCGTACAGCTTTCCCCCGCTTATCTGAAGCTTCATACTGGCATTTGACAGCGCTTTGTTGCTGAGAAAAACGATAACCAGGCACACAGCGGTATTCACAAGTCCGATGGCCGTCATCACCGGACTATAGAGAAAGAGTATAACAAGATAAAACAGCGCCACAAGGATATTCAGCACCGTTTCCGCAAGGTCTCCGGCAAGAAATTGGTCAACTTCGATGTTATTATCCATTCTGCTGACCAAATCTCCGGCATACCGTTGATCAAAGAATCCTATCGGCAAGCGGAACATATGCTGTAAAAACCTATATCCCGAAGTAAGCGTCAGCTTTGCCCGGAACTTTTGAAGCATAACTCCGCGGTAATATGTAAGACAACTTTTAAGGACGATAAGCGCCGTCATGAATACAAGTATCTTTGTCAGCCAATCGTTGTACCCGCCAATCAATACGTCGTCAAGAAACGTCTGTGAAAGCACCGGAATTATAAGACCGGGAAACACCAAGAGCAGGCCAACGTAAAAGAGCTTGAATATCACACCGTACTGACCTTTGATTCTCCCCTTGATAAACTGCACAAAACCGGATTTTTTCTTTTCGGGGATAAACCTCTCGGTCTTTTTAAATGTGAGCACAACGCCGGTAAAGCTGTCGTCAAATTCCTCTTTGGTCAATTTTCTTCTTCCGACGGCGGGATCGTTGATATAAACGTTTTTTCCCTTAAATCCTTCAAGCACCACAAAATGATTGAAATTCCAGTGTATAAGGCAAGGCATCTGCATCGTTTTAAGCGCTTCCGGCTCTTTTCGATACGCCTTACATTCAAGTCCGTATTTTGTCGCAGCCTTATATATATTTGCGGCGTTGCAGCCATCTCTCGACACTCCTGTTTCGATTCTCATTTGCTCAAGAGGCACAAATTTTCCGTAATAAGCAAAGATCATCGCCAGAGAAGCGGCTCCGCACTCTGTTGCTTCCATTTGAAAAACACTCGGAGTCTTTTTGTAGTTATTCATATTCAGTCACCCCAGATCTCGCCGAGCTTCGAGAAAAGCTTTGTTATCGGACGTACTTCCTCTGTGATGATCCGCGCAGTAATGATCGAACCGTTTGAAACTCCGAGAGATTTGCCTTTTTCATTTGACCAGAAATACCCGCTCTCGGTGTCGTCGGGATAGAACTCGCATGTTACTGCAACCAGCGCCCCCATCTGTTGAAACGATGCTGCAAGATTGTTATTTGTTCCCAATACATACCCCATTCCAACATTGGATACGGCATAGGAATCTATGTTTACAATTCTTGCCACCATATATCCGTACGATTGACTGTCGACCGAATTGAGGTATATCTGTACTCTCATTCCGCGCTCAAGCTTTCCGGCATCGCTTATCGGAACATAACAAACCGCCGCCTGTGGGCCCTCAATAGTAGGCGAGATCCTTATAACTTCATTTCCCTGAATAACACTTTCCCCTGCCTGAACAGCAATGCCCGACACCGTTCCGACCTGATCCGAATAGATCGTTTTTATCTCATCGCGGCCGTCCTTATATGTAAGCACCGTATCGCCAAAATGGATATCCGAGCCCTCGTGCACAAGCACTGACACTACTGTTCCCGATTCGTCCGCATAAACTGCGTTCGTGCTGTCAGGCGACGCAATGATGCCCTGAACCGTGACCGACATCGGTATTGTTCCTAAGAATCCCCATACTGTCGTCGCTGCGATAATGAGAGTTATACCTATGAGTACAAGCCATGAAAGCGGCGATGTTACCGTAAGAGTCTTATCCAGCTGCTCCGGGGAAGAAATTTTCTCCAGAGCGGATTTGCGATATAATTCAGCCATTTTTATCTCCCTTTATAAATGATTTTTTATAGTTTCGTTCAAGCTTATCAAGCGTTCTCGATAGAATTGTCCTGACATTTGCATTCGAAATGCCGACCTCATCGGCAATCTCCTGTGATTTCAAGTCATAGAAATATCTTAAAACTATGATTTTCCGCTGAATTTCCGGAAGCCGTTTTAATTCTTCAGCAAGCCATCTCCTGCTCTCCTCAAACTCCGCAACCTTTTCCGGCCCGACAAAACCGTCGTCTGCTTTTTCCTCCAACGTATCAATGCTGACGTTCTGTCTTCTGCTGCGATAATAATTCTTTATCCTGCTTTCCGAAATAAGGTAGAGCCAGGTACCCAACGACGCCTTCGACTGGTCGTAGCTGTCAAAATGCTGATAACAATATATGAACACCTCGCTTGCGACGTCTTCCGCATCATGAAAGTTTCCGATTTTCTTAACAATATGTCTGAGCACCTTGCTGTAATATTCGTTATACATCTTTTCAAACGATATTTTTATCTCGATCTTGTTCGGAAGCAAAGGCATACTGTACCACCAACTTTCGGGCCTCGATTAGTGTTGCAAAAAAGCCGACAAACAAAAAACTGTACATTTTTGCCAATAAATTTTTGTGAAAATTTTTTGTTACTTATATCAAATTCCCTACTGATTTCTCTTGATTTTTTTGTAACTATGTAGTATAATTTGTGTGTATTTCAGCGCAAAAGCGAGTTACAAAAAAGTACACTTTGTTGTAAATAACCACCCTTCATCATAACCAAAAAGGTGGTTAATCGCGTAATATCAAGCATTTTCAGCGCAGCAATCGGAAGTATAATTCAATCAAGACCGTGCTGTAAGAAATTGTTTATAGGCTTAAAAAGGACTATACCTTTATTGGCAACTATCTCCTGCCAATTTTTTCATACCGTTGTGTTAAAAAAGCATTTTGACAGCCATTCACAACTGAGGCATACGAAAACCGCCCTCGAGCAAAGCGCTTGAAGGCGGTGTTTCATTTCTTGATCTGTAAATATTAAATTTCCTTTTCCAATCTCGTTACAAAAAAGATTTCTACGGCGTCTTACCTTGAAAAATATATCATGCTTAAACCGCAGCTGTATCAGTCTGATGCTCTGTGATCGTTTTGGACTGCGTTAAATGTAGTAGCGCCCCTCGGCAAAATCACCTGCGTGCCGAACATTCCGTCCTCCTCAAAATAGCTCACGATCCCGTCATAGCTCTCCACCACGCTCGCCACGATCTTGTGCCCCAGCCCGTGCTCCTTCGCATTATTTTTGGTCGATGTCAAAAACCTGTTCCTTTCAAGCACCGGCCCCTCGACGGTATTTCGGCAGATTATTATCCTGTTCTCGCCCTGAGTTGCAAACGTCAGCTCTATCCGCTTGTCTTTCAGCGGCCTGACCGCCTCGACGGCGTTGTCTAAAATATTCCCGATCATGCAGGAAAGGTCCACGTCGCTTATGTCCGAAAGATCGCCTACGTTCCCCGAAACGATCACCTGCGTGTCCTGCAAATGCCCGAGCTTCGCGTTTATGAGATAGTCGATCACCGTGTTTCCCGATTGAATTATATTTCCGATCCTGTCCGCCGAGGAATAAAGATCTTTGACATATTCTCTGCATTCGTCAGTCCTGCCGTCGTCAAGGTATCCGCCTATTACGGTCAGGTGCTGCTTCATGTCGTGCTTTATTTTTCGGCATGTGTCAAGCATGGCGTTTGCGTCGTTTATGCGGTTTTGCTCGAAGCTTAAGCGCTCGTTGATCAGCATAAGCTCCGATTTTTTCTGCTGAAGTTTTTGTATCTGCCCGACAAGCGCATACAGTATAATATTGATCGTTACGAATATTACCGTCAGCGCTATGACCGGCGCTTTTATGTTACCGTCAAGCTCTGCGATTTTTGTTGTAGCTCCCAGACCTATCAGCGTAAGGAGCGACGCCAGAAACATCACAAGGCTTGTTTTTATATTTAATGATTTATCAACGTTGAACAGCCCGAGTATAAGCTTTGCGGTTATGAAAACAAACAGGTTCACGATGACCACATATACATACCTTATCACCGAATCGGAACCCTGCATCACGGTGTCGAAATCGTTTATCAGCGAGGATATTACCGTGTACATCAGCGTCGACGAGAGTATGGTCAGGGTGTGTATCATGCAGGTAGATAAGATCGCGCGCGCATAGGCTTTTTCGCAGATCATCAGGGCATACAGAAGCGACAGCGCAAACAGGATCACTACCGAAAGGAGGCTGAACCCGGGCAGAAAATAATCGCTGAAAAGGGTCGCGCCGAACTGTATGAGCGAAAAGAGGATCGCCGCGGCGCTGCGAAAATACGGCTTTTTATTGAATCTTGTGATGAACCATACCGTCATGCAGCTTTGAAAGAACGAGGCCGAGATCTCAAAAACCGTGCTGAACATCAGAGCACCCTCTTTCTTGTATAGAGCGCGTAGGCTTCTTTGAACGCCGAGACCTTCCGCAGGCTTATATAAAGCTCGGCGTTTTCAAGGACTATCTTATTCGGACTTTCAAACCGCTTTATTCTCTCCATGTTCACAAAGCAGCCCGAATTTATCCTGAAAAAGCCGTATTTTTGGATAAGCTCCCCGGCCTTCGCCATCGTGCCCCTGCACTTATATTCAAAATCTATCCCGCAGACGGCGTAATAATTTTTCTCGCTTCTTATATAATGAATATCCCTGACCCGAAGCTCCACCGTTTCGCGGTCGGTTTTTATCGTTACCGTTTCGGCGTTCGACATATGCCGCTCTACCGCCTTTATAAGCACGTCTTCAAGCTCTTCGCTGAGCTTATTTTTGCGCAGAAACCTGAACGGGTTGTACTCAAACGAGCTGAACACAAAATTTTCATAGGAGGAGACAAAAATTATTATCGTGTCGGGGCTGAGCCTGTTTATCTTTTCCGCGAGCTGAAATCCCGTTTCGCCCGGCATGTCTATATCCAAAAAGAGAATATTTATCGTGTTTGACTTTATATATTCAAGAACGGCTCTTGATGAACTCATCTCGGCCGCGACCTGACACATATATCTCTCGGGGATCTTAAACGCGCAGATGTCCTTTATCTTTCCGCAAAGCGATCTTGCAAACCTTATATCGTCGTCGCAGACGGCTATGGTTACCATGTCCTCACCTCGCGTAATAATATATCATTTTAACGGAAAAGAGTCAATAATTCTCCGGATACAATTTTCCCTGAAAGCGGTCATTTATCCCAAATTGCGTTTTCTTATGATTTTCGGGCTACAATATCAGCGTGATCCTGAAAAAAATCAAAGGAGCGAACGAAATGAAAAAGGCAGTCAAAATAATTATTGCAGCGGCGCTGGCGGCGCTGCTGAGCGGGTGCGGGGCAAAGCGGGAGCTGACCGACGAGATAATTTTCGGGCTTATTGACTCCGATCTGCAAATAACGAAGTTTTTATACTATGAGCCTCCTGCCTGCGATTATTCCGATCCCGAAGAGCTTGACGGAACGACCTACTACCGCGTTACCGATGAAAAATTCGACGACTGGAGCGAATGGGAGGATTATGTTTTTAGCGCCTACTGCGGCGAGCTTGCCGAGGCCGCCCTTTCGACCGATACGCTCGTATGCATAGACGGTAAAACCTATTCCGACGGCGGCGGCCGGGGTTACGACCTTTCGGACAACTACGTTTACGAAATAACTTCTCAGGACGCCGAGACCGCCGCGATCTTAATGTATAATTCCTCCGCCGACCCCGACGAGGACTATTCGACAAAAACGGCGTATTCGCTGAGGCTGACCGGCGACGGGTGGAGGATCGAAAGCAAATAGACGAGGGGGATTTTGTCATGAAAAGATGTTTTATTTTTATTTTGATCGCTGTTTTGCTGACATTTACCGCGTGCGGCGAGGCGGGTATGAACTCCGAAGCGGAAAGCGCGCCGGAGATTTCGGAAAGCGACCCTTTGGATTACGGCGGCGATAAGGACGCCAAAGCTCTTGCAGATGAAATTTTAGAGGGGCTGAGCGAGGATGTCTCGGCGGTAAACGAGCTGATATTCTATGGGGGATCGGCCGACCTCGACGGCGGCGTTGAAATAAACGGAGCAACTTATTATCCGGTAAATGGCGAATTGAAAAGCATATCGGACATAGCGGAATTACTTGACCGGGTTTATTCTGAGGACAGGGCGCGCGAGCTGATGTCGGAATATACCGAGGGAGAAAGCCCGATATTTATCGGGATCGGCGGCGCTTTATACAGACAGGACGCGCATTCGCCCGGCGAAAGCTTTTTGCTGCCGGTAAATAATGCCGAAAAGATAAGCGATGATAAAATTAAAGCCGAGGCCGAACGCGGAGCGCAGGACGAATATTCCGCCGTGATATCGATCGTGAAGGAGGGCGGAAAGTGGAAGATAGGCGGCGTGGAATATAAACTCAAGCCGGTGTTTGAAAACGCGTATGAACTCGCGGTGCCGGATATTCCCGCCGACGGGGTCTCATCGGTTACGGAGCTTGATCAAAAGGGCTTGGCTCAAAAAATTTTCGAGGCAAAATTTATAGGCGATAATACCGCCTGCCTGATAGGCCGCGAGGTCAGATCGGATAACGGCGATGATCCCGATATTATATACGCTAACCGGCTGTCTGTCGGCGTAAGTTCAGACAGCGAGAGCTTTTTTGCCGAAAAATCCGCGGATACGGTTTGCGACGCAGAGGGCGGATATTACAGGATCTTCAAAAGCAAAATCAACGAATATATAAGCGCGTTTGATCTGGAAAAGGGCGGAGAGACCTGTCGGATCATTGCGCTGAGGTATTATGCCGACCCCGAGGAGGAAGTTGCGCCTACGGTGTTTTTCGCCCTGATAGACAACGAGCTGACAGCGCTTGCCGGGGATTTTTCCGAGGCGGTAGGAGGCTCGTTTGAGACCCGCGCGCAGACGTCGAGCGCCTTAGTGCCGGACGGCGACGCGATTTTGGACCTTTCGACCGGGATTCTTTATACTTTTGACTTTCCGATTTCCCGCGCCGAAGATGCGCGGCAATATACCGCAGCCATATCGCCAGAATAAAAGAGGGGCATTGAAAAATCAGCAAAAAACTGCTTCGGCCGAAAGCCGGCGATGTAAAGAAGTGTTGAAAATCCCACCCGGGAGCGAAACGCGGCCTTGGGTGGGATTATTTGCGCAGAAAGTGTGGAAAGTACAGAAAGTGCATGGTAGTTTAAATACCAAAATTTACTTTAATACATTATAGTGCAAAAGTAATTCCCGATATTTTAATTTCGCCGATGTATGAACTTTCTGAACTTTCAGCACTTTCCGGGGTCGATTGTGCTGATTGTGCAGGGCGGTCAATACAAATTTACTTTTGAGCGAGATGGCGTATGGGCGCTCCCCTCACCCTTCCTCTCCATAGGCGCGCCATTTGCATTCGGTGATCTGCATGTTCGTGAAAGTGGCTTTAAATGATGATTCCCCGGGGCTGCATGCGTAGATGCCGAAGCGGATCTTGCCGTCTCCCTTGTGAATGTGGCAGATCCTCATCTGCTTAAAAACAACGCCGTCGTCGGAACATTCAACGCAATAATCGTCCTCTCTGCGGCTGAATCTGTACCACATCGATTTTATCGACGCGTCGATCTCGGTGGTCGCCCAATCGGAAAATCCGCCGTTCGTCACAACGCTGCCGAGGTGCTGGAAGCGCTCGTTTTCGTATTCGATAGATGCCTTGAGCCAGTTTTCGCCATCGATGTACATCACGATCCCGCACTGGTCGAAGCGCACCTTGCTCTCGAAGTCGGTCTTTACGGTGAATGAGAAGAATTTTACGTCGGTCTCCATCTGCAAAACCGGCGCGTTGTCGTTTATGAAGTGGTAATAGGTCCGCTGCCAAAGGTCGGTCTGCGGCGCGGTGATGATCTCGATTTTCCCGTCGGATATGCAAAAATCCGCCGGCTCCCTCGTCCAGCTGAGTTTGGTGATGTCAAATGTCATGTCAAAGCCCTCCGTTATCGTTTTCAGCGAGGGTCGAGCGATCATGCGCCCGCCCTCGCGCGGGATTATTATACTATATTTCCCGGGGAATGTAAAGCGGGGGGTGATGTGGCCGAAGGCCACATCATAGATATTAGATATTAGATGTTAGATGTTAGAAACGCTTGTACCGGGTTTGCGAAAGAATGAGGGCGAGGGGCATGCCGAGAGTCTCTGCCACCGTCGCCGCAACCTTCTGCGCATAACGCAAGTATCCTGCTATCCGCCGCCCTTGCTCCAACTGCCTCTGATTTCTGACATCTGACTTCTGTATTCTTGATGTGGCCTTCGGCCTCCC
>CANRHA010000007.1 GCA_947630315.1 uncultured Clostridia bacterium | reverse complement strand
CCCTGGGATATAAAAATACACCTCTTCTGCCAGGGGTATGAAGACGCAAAGCGCCGGGGCGACGAGCTCGGCCTCGACGTATTTTTCGGACTTGAATACGGCTGGCACGGCACCGAGCTTCTGACCTACGGGATAGATAAAAAATTTCTTTTGGATCACCCCGAAATAGACAATATGCCCGCCTATGTTTTTGCCGATTTCGTTCGCTCCGCCGGCGGATTTACCGTACACGCCCACCCGTTCAGGGAGGCGCCGTATATAAACACTATCCGCCTCTACCCTCACAGCGTCGACGGCGTTGAAGTTTACAACTGCGGCAACTATGACGAGGCCTTTAACGAGAGGGCGAGGGCGTACGCCGAATCATACGGCCTGCCTATGACCGCCGGCTCGGACGCCCATCACTATTGGAACCACCCCGGCGGCGGGATAGCCCTCGACGAAAAGCTCTCATGCCCCGGCGATTATCTTGAACGCTTAAGATCGGGCAGGATAACAAAGCTCTTGGTAAAAGACCCCGAGCTTATGGAGCGCAGGCCCGACGGCGACCCGTGGCAGTACTGCGTAAGGCCGGATATAAAGCTTCTGCCGCCCGAGATCGCGGCAGGTTCCGAGGAGTTAAAATGATATCTGTAATTATTCCCTCATTTAACGAAAAGGACAACATAGCCGAGGCCGCAAGGGCCGTGAGCGCGGTGCTCAGCAGCGAGGAAAAAGAGCTTATCTTCGTCGACGACGGCTCGACCGACGGCACATGGAACGAGATAACGGCGGCGGCCGTAAACCCCGAGGTCCGCGGGATACGCTTTTCGCGAAACTTCGGCAAGGAGGCCGCGATACGCGCAGGGCTTGAAAGCGCGCGCGGCGACGCCTTGGCCGTTATAGACTGCGACCTTCAGCACCCGCCGGAGGTTTTAAAAGAGATGGTGAAAAAGTGGCGCGAGGGCGCGGGGGTCGTCGTAGGAAAGAAATCCTATCGCGGCAGCGAATCGCGCGGGTACGGGCTTTTCGCAAAGATCTTCAACGGAGTGATGTCGAAGGCGACCGGCTTTGATATGTCCGGCGCTTCCGATTTTATTCTTTTGGATCGCCGCGCGGCCGACGCGGTTTTGCAGTACGGCGAGCAGGGCAGCTTTTTCAGGGCGCTCGCCCAGTTTATAGGATTCGACGCCGCAGAGGTGACTTATAACGTCGCCGCAAGGGCGAGGGGCGAGGGGAAATGGACCTTTAAAAAGCTCTTTAAATACGCGGTGAAAAATATAGCCTCCTTCACCGACATACCCCTTTATTTCAGCCTCGTCTGCGGAATATCAGACCTTATCGCCGCGCTCGTTCTGCTTGTTTTGTGCATAATAGGCGTGCCGCTCGGGGCGTTTAACGCCGCGGTAATAACGCTGATGATCCTTGCCGGGCTGATTTTGGTTTCCCTCGGCGTGGCGGGGTTTTATCTTTCACGAATATACGACGAGATAAAATCGAGGCCGCGTTATCACATTTGCGCGCGAACGGACGACGAAAGGAAAATCTGATATGAGCGAAAACGAATTACAGGGCGAAATACGCGAGGGCGCGCCCACCGAACCCGCGCCCGCCGGTTCGATAAGAAAAAGGCGCTTCGAGGGATTTACAACCAACAACCCCCTCGGCAGACATCTTTATAAACACCGCATAGCCTATCTCGCGTTTTTGATCCCCGTCGGGATAATGTATCTTATTTATATCATCTTCGGCGTTCACCCGTTCGGGGATATGTCGGTGCTGGTGCTCGATTTGAACGGCCAGTACGTCAGCTACTACGAGATGATGCGCGACGCGATATGGGGCGACGGCAGCCTTATTTACAGCTGGTCGCGAAACCTCTCGGGCGAAACGCTCGGAATGTTCGGGTATTACCTTGCAAGCCCGTTTATGTGGATAGTCGTGCTCCTGCCGAGGTCGATGATACTCGGCGCGATCGAGATAATGGAGCTCGCAAAGGTCGGCTGCTGCGGCCTTACGATGGCGTATTACCTAAAGAGGAGCAAGGGCGCAAAGCCCTCCTCACAGCTTATTTTCTCGCTCAGCTACGCCCTGATGACCTACATCATAGTAGAGCTGATGAACCCGATGTGGATAGACGGCATGATATGGCTGCCGATAATACTTCTCGGCATAGAGCGGCTCGTAGACGAGGGAAAGATGCTTCCCTTTATTCTGCCGCTTACCGTAATGTTCATCTCTCATTTCTACATCGGCTACATGATAGGCTTTTTCTGCGCGCTCTACTTTATCTACTATATATTCTCCCGCCCCGGCCGCGCGATAGCGCCCCATTGGTTCAAGGCGGGGCTTAAGTTCACATGTTCGGCGGTAATTTCGGTTTTAAGCTCGTCGATAATACTGATCCCGGTCTACAACTCCCTCAGCCTCGGAAAGCTTGAATTTTCCACCCCCGACTTCACCCCGAAAAATCAGTTCGACATCTTCCAGTTCATATCAAAGCTCTTTACAAATTCATACGACACCGTAAGGCCGGAGGGGCTTCCGATGATAGCCTGCGGCACGATAATGATAATTTTGGTGCCGCTGTTCTTCCTGAACACAAAAATAAAGCCGAAGGAGAAAATCTCCATAGCGGTGCTGATGCTCGCGGTGTTCGGTTCTATGTATCTCTCCACGGTCGATATCGCGTGGCACGGTTTTCAGGTCCCCAACTGGCTGCCCTACAGGTATTCCTTTACTTTCTCTTTCCTGATGATAATCTGCGGATTCAGGGCGTTTGAAAACCTCGACGGCGTATCGGTAAAAGAGATCTGCCTGACGGCGTTTGCGTGGGTAGTAGTTCTCGCGTATATAAACAAGCAGGACTATATGCACATCTACCTGCTTGAAACGGTTTGGTACAGCGTTCTGGCGCTTGCGGTATTTGCGGGGCTTTTGTGCCTCTGCAAAAAATCCCCTAAGAGGACGGCCCGACTTGTGACCGGGGTATTTGTCGGCATAGAGATACTGATAAACGGCCTCTGGACGGTTTGGTCGATAGACTACGACGTTGTATACAGCACCTATTCCTCTTATGTGCCGTACTTCAACGACGGCAGAGAGATAGTTTCACAGCTTGAAGAGCGCGACGACGGGCTTTATAGGGTCGAAAAGACCTTCCACCGCACCGTAAACGACCCGATAGGAATGGGCTTTGCGGGGATATCCCACTCAAGCTCGACGATGAACACGCCGGTTTTAAAGATGTTAAAATCCCTCGGCTACGGAATGCAGGGGCACTTTACTAAATACACCGGCCAGACAGCCGTCACCGATTCGCTTTTCGGGATAAAGTATATAATGTATAAGGAATCCCAGCCCGCGGAGCCGGAGGAGGGCGAAACGGTCAGCGAGGACGACGTCAAGCGGGTAGGGTATGAAAATCTCATAAAAAAGCCGTTCTGGAAATATGAGAAGATAATGACCCCCGAAACCACAGGAGTCGACGACATTGAGGTTTACGAGAACCCTTATGCGCTGCCGGTGGGGTACCTTGCCGACGAGGCGATCTTAAATACCGTTTTGGATTCGGAGGACCCGTTTACAAATCAGGAAAAGCTGCTCGGCGGAATAACCGGCAAGGGTTCGACGAGGGTGTTTAAGCAGGTGTATACCCGCTCCACCGACACGGTAAACTGCTCCGCCGCGACCACCGGCGACCACATATGGTACACCACCGCCGTTGAGGGCAAGGACAGCTATATTGAGTTTACCCTCGACGTCGACACGGATATGCCGTTATACGCCTTCTTCACGACCCAGTATCAGCGTCAGTGCAACATGTGGCTTAAGGCGGATTCGTGGGATATTGAAAACTACGCCTTTGTAGATTACTTCTTTACCGGCGAAAACTACAGCATTTTAAATCTCGGTTCGTTCGAGCCTGGCGAGACCATAAAGCTTAGAATGACGCTTGCAAACGGCGAGGCGTTATTCTCTGACGTGCTGTTCTACAGTCTCGATCTTGAAGCCTTTGAGGAGGCGTATTCCGAAATATCAAAGGGCGGCTGGAACATAACCGAGCACAGCGACACATATCTCAAAGGAACCGTCACCGCCGACGAGGACTGCGTTTTGATGACGACGGTGCCGATGGAGCCGGGCTGGACTATAAAGGTCGACGGCGTTGAGACCGAGCCGGTAAAGCTTCTGGATTCGCTGATAGGCGTTCCGCTGACCCCGGGAGAACACGAGATAACCATGAAGTTCTTCCCCGATTACCTTGTGCTTGCAATAATCGTCGAGCTTATAGGGCTGTCGTTTATTGGCATAGTGGCGGTATTTGAGGTAAAGGACGGCGCGCTGATAAAAAAGATACTGAAAAAAACTGCTTGACCGGCCGCAAAAAGAGTAGTAAACTTAATACGGAGCAAAAGTTTTCTGCATGTAAGGCAGAAGCAAGGGAAAGTCCACAATAATTTGACATAAAAGGAGAAATGAAAGATGAAATTCATCGTTGAAACATCTGCAAGGCATGTTCACGTCACCGAGCAGGATCTTAAGATCCTCTTCGGCGAGAACGCGACCCTCACCAAGAAAAAAGACCTCTCTCAGCCCGGGCAGTACGCCTGCGAGGAGAGGGTGACGGTAGTAGGTCCTAAAAAGGAGCTCGCCGGGGTATCTATCCTCGGGCCCTGCCGCAAGGCCACTCAGGTCGAGCTTTCCGCCACCGACGCGCGTTCTATAGGCATTACCGCCCCCGTTCGCGAATCGGGCGATTTAGAGGGAAGCGGAGCCTGCAAGCTTGTCGGCCCCTGCGGGGAGATCGAGCTCAAAGAGGGCGTAATAATCGCCAAGAGACACATTCACCTCACCCCCGAGGACGCCGCTTCCTTAGGCGTCAAGGATAAGGACGAGGTTTGGGTCAGGATAGACACCGCCGAGAGAAGCGCCATTTTAGGAGACGTCGTATGCCGCGTAAGCCCCTCCTACGCTACGGCGATGCACATCGACACCGACGAATCAAACGCCGTAGGCTGCGGCAGAGATCAGCTCGGCGAAATAGTGAAGCTCTGATATAAAGCACTTGACAGACACGGCCGCAAAAGCTGTGTCTGTTTTAGCGTCAGGGGCAAGTAGAAGACAGATGTCAGATGTCAGAAATGCTTTTACCGGGGTTGCGGGAAGACAAAAGCAAATGAGCAAGCCGGTGCGGGCGGACTTGTTTCATCGCGAACTTCCGGTCAAGCGGCACAACGGCGTAGCCGTTGAGCAGCGAGGCGATTAAAACTCTTTGAGCCGACCGAGGCGGTAATTTTTGCCGAGGGAAGGCGAAAAGATAGTTTTAACGCCTCGCGACGATGCGATTATTTCTCTGTGAGCACGAGCGAGACATGCGGGATTTTGCCCAAGAGAGCGTCCAGCGGACGGTCGATTGGCTGCAAAATCAGCTTGTCTTATGGGCATTTATGCCCGCGAAGTGCGAACAGCAAGAAATAACGCTTCGCTTTCTGTCTTCTATCCGCGCCCTCCGCCAAAATTTATCGGGTAATATAATAAAGGGCAGGCAAGCCCGACGACAAAGGAGTGATGAAAATGCAGGACGACATGATAGTCGATCTGTTCTGGCAGAGGGAGGAGGCCGCGCTTGCCGAGGCGCAGAACAAGTATCAGGGCTATCTTTCAAAGATCGCCATGAATATTCTTGCCGATATCGAGGACGCCCGCGAGATAGTAAACGAGACGCTTTTTCGGGCGTGGAACTCTATTCCTCCGCAGCGCCCGTCGCTGCTGAGGACCTATCTCGGGAAAATCGCGCGGGAGATCTCTATTGACCGCTACCGCACCGTCCACCGCAAAAAGCGCGTCGCCTCGGAGTTTACCGTTTCACTTGACGAACTCGGCGATATCGTTTCGGACGGCGGCGGCGAGTTTGACGGCAGACTTTTGGCCGAGGCGGTCGATTCATACCTAAAAACAGTTTCATATGAGGCCCGGACCGCGTTTATACAGAGGTATTATTTTGCGGATACGTTCCGCGAGATAGCCGAGCGCCAGGGTTCCACCGAATCGGCGGTAAAAAGCCTGCTTTTCAGGACGCGCCGAGGGCTTAAAAAATATCTTGAGGAGGAGGGTTGGCAGATATGAATAAGCTTGATTTTATGGCGGCATTGACCTACCTCAGCGATCCTGCGATCGAAGAGGCCGAGGCCGCGAGGGAAGCCCCGATCAAAAAGCGCCGCCGCCCGTGGCTGAAATTTACCGCGATAGCCGCCTGCGCAGCCTTAGTTTTGCTTGCCGGATTCGCCCTTTCAAGAAGTGTTCACATAAACAGGCTGCCCGATAATACCGCCGTACCCGAAAACTCCGCCGAGCCTGATACCGAGTATGAAACCCCTTTGCCGGTCATCGTAGACGGCCTGCCTCAGCTTTCTATGCCCTCGGAGGACTCCGAAAGCGGCGGCGGGGGAGTATTCCTAAAGAACGGAACCGAAGATTTAAAGGGCGCCGAACCCCTTCTGCCGGCGGATATCCCCGAGAAGATGCCGGTATATAAGAACCCGACGAAATTCTACGGCGGGGTCTACCCCGATTTTACGGATGTCAATAAAATACGCGAAAACCTTGACGCCTGCGCGCGGGCGTGGGGGCTTGATATAGCGGAGCTAACCGTAACCGAGGAAAATCCCTTTTCGGAATACTCCGCCGCCGAGCTTGAAAGGATTTTTTCTGACGTCTACGGCGTTCCAGTGCCGGAGGGGGTTTACCAAACTCAGAGCATGAGCGCCGAGGCGGAAGGGATATCCGTGACCGCGAATCAATACGGCGCGACAGTTACGGTCAAGGCCGATCTGCCGGAATTTGACGGCGAGGACGGTTTTGCAAAATATATCCTTGAAAACTACGGCGATAAGCTTTTGATGAGCGCCCCCGAAACAAACATAACCGGCGGCGGGAGAAACGCCGATGGCAAGCAGATTTTCACCGTCAGCTTTTACGAAGGCGAGGGCGGCGCCGCCGAACGCCTCATAAATAAGGAGCTTCGCTCGGTTTCGGTGATCCGCGAGGACAGCGGCCTAAAGTTCTCATACAGCTTTAAAGAGGGCGAACTTCTCGGCGAGTACCCCACCGTCGCCGCGGACGAGGCGATAGAGCTTTTGGAGCAGGGCTTTTATCTTGAAGCCGCCGAGGGCGACGTTATAAGCCGCGAAAACATCGAAAAAATCGAGCTTGGATACGTCTCGGGCAGCTCGGAATATTGGTTCCCATGCTATAAAATATGGATATACGACCCCGACGGCGCGATCGAGCGGGTTATGAATATGAAGCTCTACAACGTTTATACCGTTCCGGCGACAGAGCCGCGCTATTTTGCCGAAAGCGGCCTGTCTACGGCCGAGGAAGCCGCTCCGCTTGCGCCTTTTTCGGCCGAGGATATACCCGAGTATCAGAACGCAGGATATTATGACGGCGTGATGAGAGACGCAAAGCCCGCGACCTCTGCCGACGAGAGCCTTGAAGAACTGTTTTCTGACAGAGACTTCAACGCGCAGATAGGCTCGTTCTATAAGGTCAGGGTCAATGAGACCTTAGACGGCAGCGATGCGCTCTGGCTAAACGGCTATACGACGGGCGCGCAGGACGATCAGGCCACTTTCTACCGTGCAACCGTTCTTTATGACTACTTTGCCGAAAAGGCGATGGATAAGGATATAATTTTCAGAATGTCGGGGAGCGTTAAAATGCAGGAAAGCGGTTCGCCACCGTACACCTCGGGCGACGAGGCAGCGCTGCTTTTGTTCCGCGATTCTGAGGTATCCGACTTTAACCGCGCGTTCAAGTGCTATGCGTTTGTGTATGATGTTGAAAATATCGACGGCGGGGAATACCTTCTTGCGAGGGGCCAGAGGGTGCCCGAGCTTGAAGACAGCCTTACCGACTACATGACAGATGAAACCGCGAGCATAGTCACATCTTCGACATATAATCCCGCTGTCTATCACGGTGCATATGACCCCGAAGAACTCGCCCAAAAGCTTAAGGAAATAGTTGACGGCGCGGAGAAAACGCCGCTTGAAAATCTGAGCGAGGGCAGATTCGGCCCCGGGGTTTTGGGGTTTGGCGGCAGTTTCAAAGAAGAACCCGCCGAGGTCGCGGCGCTTGAATATGTCTCAGAGCCGATTTACGAGAGGCAGATACCTATCGACACCATACCCGGCTCGGGAACGCCGATAAACTTTGAAAATGTTTTGAACGATTTAAGCGGGCAGTTTTCGGGGATAGCCTATGAAATTACAAACGTCTACACCCGCGAGGAGGCGGAAAACCTTCATGAGAATTTTGATCTTCCCGACGAAAGGACCCTCTACCGCGCGCATGCATTTTATGACGTGCTGAACGACCGCCCGCTCGATTATTACTTTGACATAGCCGGCTGGGGTTCGGCCAAAATGCAGGAGGACGGATATCCGCCCCGGGCCATAGGCGACAGAATGCTCTCGTTCTTTAATGATAACGACCGGGAGGTAAAGGTTCCGAACAGCAACTTTGAATTTATGCTCTTTGAGATAGGCGGCGTTAAGATCGCCTACCACATCTGCAAGAGCCGTATTCGGTTCGAGAGCGCTGCATACCCGAACCTCGACCTTGAAATGGCGGAGAGCGAGAAGGAGATCGTCACGACCACCTCTAACAACCCTATCCGCTTCACCCAGAAATCCACCCTGCGCAGCATTTCGGATTTCATGAGGACCGAGCTTTACAACCGCGGGCTGTTCACGCCGGATGAACCCGCCGACGCGCTCGCGACGGTGACTGTTGTTCCCGAGGCGGCGTCTTTGGGAGATGAGATCTACAGCGCCGGCAGCGTCGAAAACCTTGACTCCGGGAACCCTTGGCGGCAGCTTGAAATTTCCGAGGGCGACACCCTGCCGGTGTACGAGAGGGTTATGTCGAGAAACATGGAGCAAAACGGAATGATAGAAAACGTCGACCGCGGGTTCATGCGCGAGGCGCTTAGGTTCTACGCCATAGGCTTCGGCTTCGACCCGGATAAAATCGTGATAGAGGACAACTCCCTGACCCCGCAGGAGCTTGAAAAAATATCGGAAAGCGCCCGAACCGAGCTTCCCGAAGAATACGCCGAGCCGACCGAAATGAGCTTTAAAGAGGGCGGCGTAGAGGTCGATATCTGCGTTACGGACGGAATGTTCTACCGCGTTGATATCGGCATAGAAAAGGGCTTTGAACTTCCCGAGGGCGCAAAGGTGGGGTTCTATTTCGGAGCTTCCCGCGAGGAGGCCGAAAACGCCGAAGCGGCGCTTCTGGCGGAGTATGAGTGGCTCATCGGCAACAACGACGCGGGAAAAACCGCGGTAAACAGCGGTCAGAGCGAAAACTGTTTCGTCACGATGTATCACCCCTGCGTAGGCGAGTTTATACCCTATGACGACGGAACCCTGCCCGAGACCGACCGAAACGACATCATTAAAACTATTATCAATTTCAGCCTGAACAACATCGACTTCATGGACGACGGAACCATTTACTGCTACGGCATTCCGAACGCCTTTGAGACGCAGTACCGCAAGGTCGGCGACTACCCGATGATAACGCCCGAGGAGGCGCTGGAGCTTTTAAGAAGCGGGAGTTACGTCTGGACGGCGTTCGAGGATTCGGGCAGGGGAGCCGACGACGTTGAATACACCGAGCTTATCTACGGCCGCGACGGCGTTCCGTATTATAAATTCTACTGTTCGGCCGAGGGCTGGCGAGGCTGCGAGGCGGGCGACTACGGAGTTTTCTATGTTCCCGCAATAGCGCCGGAATATGTTGATATGCCGGAATAATAAAAAAGCCCCACCCGTGCAGACCCGCATAAAACAGCAAAAGCAGACGAAGAGCCGTCTGCTTTTTGCGTATAGAAGCGCGCATATTAAAAATCATCTTACGGAAAATCGGAAATTATCGGTCAGTTTATCCGACAAAATATTTAAAAAAACGCTTGAAAATGCTGTTCGGATAAAAATTTATCTGAATTACTGTTTACGGTTCTTTCCAAAATTCTCCTTTATGAAAATTCAGGTTTCCGAGAGGCTTTGCAGTCAAGCGGAACTTGACACACCCATCAGGGCAAATAATGGTCTTACTATATTTGCTGTCACCTCCGAGATTTTCTAAGTCGCCGCCGCTTCGCACTGATTCCATAATAGGGTACAGCATCATCATTGTTTTACTGCAAATACCATATCCATCACTGTTTATAGGGCATCCGTAAGTACAACGATAAGTATCGCCTATTTCCTCACCGTTACGGCAATAATTCTCGGTGTGGTCACCTTGAAGAAAACCTATAACTTCAATTTTGAACTCATATTCTTCATCATACCATTTTTTCATGTGCTTACCTCTCTTACAAACTCCGATTTATCACACGCACCGTCATATCGGCAAGCCCCGCTCTGCCTGGCTTTGCGGAACGGGGTTTTGCGTCAGTTTTTAAGGCTGTGCAGCGGCGCGGGGATCTGGCCGCCGCGGTTTATGAACTTTGAGGGCGACATTGTGTTGACCTTCATTATCGGCGCGTGGCCGAACAGGCCGCCCCAGTCGAGTTCCTCGCCCTTTTTCTTGCCTATGGCGGGGATGACCCTAACCGCCGTAGTCTTTGAATTTATCATTCCTATGGCGGCTTCGTCGGCTATTATTCCGGCGATCGCGTCGGCTGTGGTGTCGCCCGGGATCGCTATCATATCAAGCCCCACCGAACATACCGCGGTCATCGCTTCGAGTTTTTCTATCGTCAGCGAACCGCTGCGGGCGTCTTCTATCATTCCGGCGTCTTCGGATACCGGGATAAATGCCCCCGAGAGGCCGCCCACCGACGAGCAGGCCATAACTCCGCCCTTTTTTACCGAATCGTTCAAAAGCGCAAGGCAGGCGGTCGTTCCCGGCGCGCCGCACTGTTCAAGGCCAATTTCCTCAAGGATATGCGCTACGCTGTCGCCTACGGCGGGGGTAGGGGCGAGCGAGAGATCGACTATACCGAACGGCACGCCGAGCCTTTCGGAGGCCGTTACGCCCACAAGCTGACCCACGCGGGTTATCTTATAGGCGGTCTTTTTGATTATGTCGCAGACCTCGTTTATATTTGCGCCGGGGTTTTTACTGAGCGCCGCCCTGACGACGCCCGGCCCCGAAACGCCCACGTTTATTATGCAGTCCGGCTCGCCAACGCCGTGGTAAGCGCCGGCCATAAAGGGGTTGTCGTCTACGGCGTTGCAGAATACTACGAGCTTTGCCGCCCCGAAGCAGTCGGAATCTACGGTAGCCTCCGCCGTTTCGCGGATTATCCTGCCCATCAGCTTGCAGGCGTCAAGGTTTATGCCGGTCTTTGTAGAGCCAATATTTACCGACGAGCAGACCCGCGAGGTTTTGGCCAGGGCCTCGGGAATTGATTCGATAAGTTCGAGATCTCCCGCGGAAAAGCCCTTCTGGACGAGCGCGGAGTATCCGCCTATAAGGTTCACGCCTACGGCTTCGGCGGCTTTGTCCATAGTTTCTGCGAACTTTACCGGGCTTTGCTTGCACGAGGCCGAGATCATGGCGATAGGGGTGACGGAGATCCTTTTATTGATGATAGGAATGCCGTACTCTTTTTCTATCTCCTCTCCCACCCGGACGAGATCCTTAGCCCGGGAGGTGATTTTTTTATACACCTTTTCACACGCGCGGTCTATGTCGCTGTCTATGCAGTCGAGGAGGGAAATGCCCATGGTTATCGTGCGTATGTCGAGGCATTCGTCCTGTATCATGCGTATGGTTTCAAGAATATCGCTTAAATTTATCATCGGTTATTTCCTCCGGCTGATGTAAAAATTTATCAGAGATGATGCATGGTGTTGAATATATCTTCATGCATCACATAGATCGACAGGCCGAGCGACTTTCCGAGTTCGGTCATCTTATCGGACAGCTCGGCGAGGGGGATAGAGAGCTTGGTTATGTCGACGAGCATCACCATAGCGAACACGTCCTGAAGGACCGACTGGGAGACCTCGGTGACGTTTGCGTTGCATTCGGCGCAGATCGTGGACACCTTTGCGAGAATGCCCACGGCGTCCTTTCCAATTACAGATATTACCGCTTTCATACTTATGTCCTCCGATACTTAAAAATACAGTAGCAAGAGTATTCTACCATAAATTTTCCGAAAGCGCAACAGGGAAAAGAAAATTGATGTGGCCGAAGCGGACACATCATAGGTATTAGGTATTAGATATTAGATGTTAGAGCTTAAAGGTGTCACCTTCGGTGACGGATTTAAATTATGCGAATAATGCGGGCGGAATGGAAACTCCCATAGATGTGGCCGAAGCGGCCACATCAAGAATACAGAAGTCAGATGTCAGAAAACAGATGAAGGTAGGAGCGAGGCCGGCGGATATCAGGAGCCTGCGGCAGGAGCTGAAGGTCGCGGCAAATGTGGCAGAGACTCCCGGCACGCCGCTCGCCTTTTGTTTCCCGCAATCCCGGTAAAAGCTTTTCTGATATCTGATTTCTGCCTTCTGACCTCGGGCCCCGCATTTCTTAAGTTTCAATTTTTTGATCAAATCGTCTTGTAATCTTTAAAAAGATGGTGTATAATAAATCCGTATAATGTTGAAACCGGAAATAACGGGCGGTAATATATTTGCCCGAGTTTACAAAAAATAATTTAAAATCGGTGCAACAAAAACGAGTATTTTTGACACTTACTATACAGAGGCGCAAGCGGCGCGGCTCTGTATGGCCGCAAAGCGAGGTGATTGGTCCGTGGCGGGCTTTAAAGAGCTTGTAAAAAAGGCGCAAAAAGGCGATCAGAATGCCTTTGCCGAGCTTTACTCAGCCGTTTATAAAGAACTCTACTACTACGCGCTGACCAACCTCAACAGCCCCGACGACGCGGCCGACGCGGTTCAGGACGCCGTTTTGGACGCTTTTGTCGGCCTGAAGAACCTTCGCAGCGAAGACGCGTTCAAGGGCTGGATCCTACGGATCCTCACCGCAAAGATAAAACGCCGGCAGGCCGAATACGTCTCGGACCGCGAAAACCTCAGCTATATATCTTCGGGATTCCCCGGAGATGAAGAGGAAGACGCCGACCGGCAGCGCGAGGTCTCGTATACCGAATCAAAATACGAGGGCATCGAGCTTTTGGATCAGATAGAAAGCCTCAGTCAGAACGAAAAAATGTGCTTCTCGCTCAACGCCATCTACGGCTATACGAGCGATGAGATCTCGGAAATAACAGGAATCAACGCGGCCACCGTAAGAACATATCTCGCAAGAGGAAAAAACAAGCTCAGGCGGCTGCTTGAAGGTACTTAAATTTCCGCATATATAAGAAAGGAGGAATTATCGTGGCGAATAAGGCAGGAAATCCTTATCTTGAACTGTACGAACAGCTTCATATACCCGAGCGGCTTGAACCGCAGAATATCGCCGCGATGCTTTCGGAGCGCACAGCGACCGCCGAAAAGAAGACTATAACCGTTTCCTCCGCCGCGCCTGTGCGCGAAGTAAAGGAGGATAAGACCTCCGAAAGAGAAAAGAATATAACCGTTTCGGGAAGCAAGAGAAAGACGTCCGCGGCATTCCGCTCGGTTGCCTCCATAGCGGCATGCGCGGCTCTTGCTCTCGGAATTTACGGATATGCAAACGCGGGCAAGACCCCCGAAATCCCCGAACAGCCCAAGGCCGGCGGCTCTTACGCCTCCGACTACGGCGACGTTCACAAGTCCTTTGAAAAATACTATATCGACGACTCGAACAAGACCCTTGATTCGGCCATCGAGGACATTGAGCATTCATACAACGAAAACACCAACGACACCACCCCCGGCGGCAGCGTGACCGCACAGAACCCCGTCACCGAGAAGCCGGAGCCGGAAGTAAGCGAGCCTGCAACCTCGGCGGAACCGGAGCACGAGCCCGAAACGCCCACCGTTCCGACCGCCCCCGAGACCCCCGAAGATCCCGCGCCCGCGCCGGCTGAAAATGTCGAAGAAAAACTTCCTCTGCCCGAAAACGACGCGGAATACGATTCGGAGAGCGTCAAGTTCGGCAACGGCTTCCTGCTTGTAAAGGACGGCAATATACTCAGAGTAATTTCGACCTCGGGCGCCGGAATAAGCTACAGCGGGAACATCTTCCCCGTGTTTACGGATCAGAGCGCCAAGACCCTTGAGGGATTCTATGTAGACGGGACCAAGGTGGTTGCGGTTTACTCGGTAATAGGCGGCGCATCTGCCGAAGATAATGCCGACGGCGAGGATTCTTTGGTGGACGGACTTATAGACAGTCTTTACGGCGCCGAGCCGGCCGCGGAGAGCCGCAATTCGGTAGAGGTGTGCGTATACGATATATCGGGCGGAGAACCCGCGCTGACGTCATCTACCGAGCAGAGCGGCAGCCTTATAGACATGAACTTCAACAACGGTTCGCTCTACCTTGTTACCGCGTACAACAACTACCGCAACGCGCCTATAATCGGCGTGGGCGATCTTGAAAGCTACGTTCCGAGCTACAGCTTAAACGGAACCAAGTTCTATATCCAGCCTTCCGACATCATGATACCCGACTACGTTTCAAACACCGATTACACCGTCATCACCGGCATAAATGTGAACGGCACGGTATCGGTCAAAGCGGTCCTCGGCTACGAGGGCAGGGTACTGTTAAGAAACGGCGCCGTATATCTTTTGGGATATGAAAACTACGACGGCAAAGACTTCACCACGGTAAGAGTGTTCAGCCTTGCAGGCGGAGAGGTGGTTTACGCCGGTTCGGTAGATATCGACGGCGTGGCCTTAAGCGGCGCGGGCGTTTCGACATTCGGCTCGGCGATAGCGGTAACGACTATCCGCGACACCGAGGCGGGATATGTAACTACCCTCGGCATCTACGACGAGACGATGAACAAGCTTCCCAGCGGAGTTGACATACCCGGCGCGCTCACTAACGCGACCCGCGACGGCGACAGGATATACTTCAGCGGTTCAAATTCCACCTGCGGGATAGATCTGAGCGATCTTTCAAAGCCGGTTCTTCTCAACGAAAAGCCGTCAAAGGATAAGGCGGAGGGGCTTGTAGCCTGCGCGGACGGATATGTAACGCTCACAAAGGCCCCGGGCGGAGGGATCCTGCTATCGAAGATAGTTAAGGACGCCGCGGGCGAGCTGAGGCTTGCGTATTCCGAAACCGTGACGAATGAAGCTACGGCGGAATCGGCGGCGATAGAAAATAACGGTCTGATGTTTGTAAGCAACGACGTTGTGGGATTGCCCTACGGATACTTCGACGGGCTTGACAACTGCTACAGATACGCCCTCTACCGCAGCACGGCGACAGGGTTTGAGTTCCTCGGGCAGATAGAATTTCATGAAACCGACGACGCGTTCAGACCCGAGAAAGCGATCCTCAACAACGGAATACTCTATGTGTTCTCAAAGGGCCGCGTGAACAGCGTGATAGTAAGCGATTCGGTGACGCTTATAGGCACGGCGGATATTGTTCCGAGCGCGTACAGCGGACACTGACGGAAAACGGTCAAATAAAAGGCGGGTGGTTAAGACGCCCGCCTTATTTTTCGGAAAATATTTTGAAAAAATGCTTGACAACTCCGCCCCGATGTGGTAATATAGCACTGTTGCGACAGCAAACACCCAAGCCGGTGTAGCTCAGTTGGTAGAGCAGCTGATTTGTAATCAGCAGGTCGGGGGTTCGAGTCCGTCCACCGGCTCCACCAATAAAATATTCATGGGAGAGTTCCCGAGTGGCCAAAGGGGGCAGACTGTAAATCTGTTGCGCTTCGCTTCGATGGTTCGAATCCATCCTCTCCCACCAAAATTAAAACCACCCGTTTTGCGGGTGGTTTTAATTTTTGGGCGATGGGGATGTATGTAGAAACATCGCCCAAAGCGCGGCAGGGGGTTAAGGGGAAGCTGAGAGGCAGGGAAAGTGTAAGCTTTAGAGGGCACAGAGAGTATAGGGCGCTTTGCGACATGGACGCGACTGCTTTTCCGCAAGGCGACCGAGGCAGGCGGATACGCCGAGGGAAGCCGAGCGGGAAAAAGCAGCGCTTCCATTGTGGTTACGAATCCATCCTCTCCCATCAAAATAAAAGGCATCCTAAATGGATGCCTTTTGTTTTGGTGGACATAGATGCGATTATTTCTCCGTGAGCTCCGCGAGCCGAGCCTTTATGGCGAGCGAGAGCGAACGGTAAGAAATAACGCTTCTATTGCCACCACGGCGTCGCAAGCTCCGTATCGCTTGTGACGCCCTTTTTATGCTTAAATTTCGGGCGTCACCGCTCGCTACGCGCACAGACGCGATTATTTCTCCGCAAGACAACCGAGACGGTCATATTGCCGAGGGCAGTCGAGCGGAAAGAAATAACGCTTCTGTTTCCGGCTTTTCCCCACAAACGCAGGCGTTTGCGGGGGCCCCTATATGGCATCCTAAAGGGATGCCTTTAATTTTGGGCGACGGGGGTGTATGCAGAAACATCGCCCAAAGCGCGGTAGAGAGTCAGGGGGAAACTGAGAGGCGGGGAAAGTGTAAGCTTAAGATGGCGCAGAGAGTATGGCGCGCTTTGCGACATGGACGCGACTGCTTTTCCGCAAGGCGACCGAGGCAAGCGATTACGCCGAGGGAAGGCGAGCGGGAAAAAGCAGCGCTTCCATTGTGGTTACGAATCCATGTAGAAGACAGAGATCAGAAATCAGAAGACAGAAAAGCTTCTTCCGGGTTGGGATCGACAGCGTGGTACTACGCTACATTGGTGAAAAGGTATTCGCTTGCCCTCATATTATCCCTGCCCTCAGCACCCACATCAACTAACTACTAACAACTATTCTCTAACTACCACCCAGTCACCTCACACCTGACCTCGCCGCTTGTAGATGATAGAGAATAGATGATTAGAAGATAGAACGCCTTACTGCGAGTAATAGTGACAAAGTGCGGCTGCGCCACATTGGTGAAAAGGTATTCGCGGCGGGGCCGCTCATGCTATCTTAAATAATCCGGCACATTGTGCGCCTTACCCGGAAAAAGCCAAACAACGCACGACCACTCACTATAAAAAGGTATTCGCTTGCCCTCATATTATCCTTGCCCTCAGCGCCCACATCAACTAACTACTAACAACTATTTTCTATCTACTATCCGCTCATGCTATTGCAAATCGCCCCCTACCCCTCCCCTCGAGGGGAGGGGTGTTGCGTCACCATGGCTTTCTGCATATACCGGTAAGAACCAGAAAGAACAGGGCGCGGCATGGCAAAATCTTTTCCCTTTCTGCCTCAGAGAGACCCCGGGCGAAGCCCCGGCGGCCCTCCGGGCCGCCGCAGCGCGCCTACGGCGCGCTGGCCCCGCGCTCGCGCGCGGGGCGGGCTTCGCCCGGGGCAGAGGTCAGATGTCAGATATCAGAAAACAGATATAGATGGAGGCAAGGGGCGGCGGATTGCAGGGCTCTTTCGGTAGAAGCATAAGGTAACTGAAAAAGTACCCTAAGAGGCACATGGGTTAAAAGTTAGTTCCCACGAAAAGGTGGTAGCGAAGTGGAGCCGTCGTGAGCGCGCTTGCAAGCAAACAGGCGTAGCAAGCGTGCCTTTTCGCGGAAAAGGCGGAGCAGCGAAATGAGTGAAGCGGCGATTTCAAATGCGTAGCATGAAGAAAGCGCCGCAAGCGATATGTAGCTTGCGACGCCGTGGTACGGGTGACAGGACTTGATGACCTGCAGCAGAAGCGTTATTTCTTTCTGTTCGCACTTCGCGGGCATAAATGCCCGCCCGCTCGTGCTCACAGAGAAGTAATCGCATCTGCATTTCAAAGCGCGGAGGGCTTCTGCTTCTGATTCAATCTTGCTTTTCAGCCTGCCTCTGCGCCAATTTTCGTTGCGCTTTGAGATGCGTTTTGCAGACTATCACACCACATCTAAAAACAAACACCCACCCCTGCGGGGTGGATGTTTGTTTTGGTGCAGTTAAGCATTCCAAATCCGAACCGGTTTTTCTCCCTGCCAGAGCCGCTTGGAGGTCGGCAAAGACGATAACCGTGGTGCCTTCTCTGTAATTGAAAGTGATAACCATTTTGTCGTCGAAAAGGAAAATCGAGTTGATAAACGTGTCGATAAGCATTTTTCGGTGCGATTTCTGCCGCACGTCGAGCTTTCTGAATCTCTTGAGCCAGAAAGTCAAAAACTCCTCACCGACTCTCGGCTTTGCGAGCTTCTCGCAGGAAATTTTCGTTTCCAAGTCCTCTTTCGCATTTTCAAGCTCCTCAAGCCTGCTTTTTGTGGATTTTGTGAGAATACCTTGTTGAATCGCATTGAGCATATTTTGAATCGCCGTCTCCGTTTCACGAAGCTGCTGCTCATACATCGGGAGGTTCGTATTTTCCCTATCCTGTAAGTCCATCAGCATGGAAACGATCGCTTCGATTACGTTATCGTCGTTGAGCATCTTCATAGTTTCATTGACGACCAAATCCTCAATCCAATCCTTTTTGACAGGCTTTTTGTGGCAGTCGGCGCGCTTCTTCTTGACCGAAACGCACTTGTAATAATGGTGAACATTCCCTGTCCTACTCGTTCCGCTTTCACCGCACAGGTATGCCCCGCAGTATCCGCAGAAAAGCTTTGTAGTAAGCAGATAATCGTCCTCTGCCTTATGTCGCGCAGGGGCTTTTTTATTTTCAAAGAGACGGTCCTGCACCCTGTCGAATAGATCTTTAGAAACGATTGCGGGTATGCCGTCGGGAATCACAATATCACGGTATGTATACTCTCCGATATATCTGCGATTTTTCAAAAGGTGCTGAACGCTGTTGTAATTCAGCGGCAGACCGCGGCTGTTTTTCACGCCTTTCCCGTTGAGATAGTCGAGGATTTCGGTCATTGTCGCGCCCTCGTCATACTGCTGAAACGCTTCTGTAATAAACGGGGCGGTCAGCGGGTCGATCTGAAAATGCCGCTCGCTGTCAATAGTATAACCGATAGGCAGAGTGCCGCCGTTGTACTTTGCTTTCAAAGCGTT